>NZ_JACJEK010000005.1:0-243982 GCF_014164015.1 Pseudoalteromonas sp. SR41-1 | reverse complement strand
GTGAAACGAAACAGCGCCGATGATAGTGTAGCATTTGCTATGTGAAAGTAGGACATTACCAGGCTTCAAATTGTAGAGAGCCCGACTAGAAATAGTCGGGCTTTTTTACGTCTGCAGAAAAGTGATTTAGGTATTCCTCTAAGCGAAGCGCTTCTTGGCGAATAATTTGTATCAATCAGCAATAATATTTAATCAATTTGAGGGATTAAATCTGACCCTAACTGCTTTAAAAACCTCAAATATGAAACAACTGGATAACGAATTTTTGTCCTTCTTTTATCGACTCCGCTTAGTTATTGCTCTAATCTCAATTTATGATCTGTTCAATTATGTAGTTTATAAAATGTGACAGAGTTCGTTTAGGTAAAATTAGAATAATAAGGGCTTAATCATGAGTAAAGTTGAAAACCACCCGCATGGTGTTTTTTGTTGGTCAGAGCTTTGTACGCACAATTGGAAAGACGGTAAGGCGTTTTATACATCATTATTTGATTGGGGGCATGACGATCAACCTATTGGAGAGAACATATACTACACCATGCTACAAAAGCAAGGTGATGATATCGCTGCAATGTACGAAATGCCTAAAGAGCAAATTAGTGCAGGTATCCCAAGTCATTGGTTGGCTTACATTGCCGTCGATAATATTGATGATTGTGCGCTAAAAGCAAAAGAACTAGGTGCTGAGGTTATTGCCGGTCCTCATGATGTTATGAATGCAGGACGAATGTTGATGCTAAAAGATCCAGTAGGCGCAACTGTTGCACTATGGCAGGGGAATGAGCATAAAGGTTGTAAGTACTTAGGTGAATTAAATACGCCTTATTGGCATGAGTTAGCAACAAGAGATAGTAAAGTAAGTCGAGACTTTTACTGTGCTTTACTAGGCTGGGAAAGCGAAATAAAGCCTATGGAAGGGATGGACTACATTTTATTTTTAGTCGATGGACAACCAATTGCCGGTATGCTTGAAATGACAAGTGAATGGCCTGATGATACCCCTGCTCATTGGATGATTTATTTTGCAGTAGAGAGTTGCGATGTAATTGTTAGTAAAGCCGCTAGCTTAGGTGGACAAGTATGTGTTCCTGCAACAGATATCCCCGATGTTGGTCGTTTTAGTGTTATATGCGACCCTCAAGGTGCTGTATTTTCGGTGATCGAATCTGTTATGGATGACGTTTAAACACAGTTAAATTAGCTTTAGCGTTAATTTGCTCGCTAGTTTGATATAATACTCGTCAATTAAATCGTCAGAAAGTGCAGAGAACGCAATGGAATTTGAACAAGATAGTAATTTAACCCTCCCTTTATTTCTATTAGATGAATCATTAAGTAATAGAGACTTAGAGCAGCCTGATTTTGAAATATCAATTGGACTTGATGATGAGTTACTTGCTCAAATTTGCCAGAACCCAAGTGAAGATAGCAGTGTCGCTATTACTGTTAGCGGTTATGAGTTGCTTATAACTAATCCTCTGTACTTAGCTATATTAGATCAAGAGCACGATGCGCAGATAACATTAACGCATGGCCCTCTTTTAAGTATTGTTTTGAATACTGAAGGTCAGAATACATTCGTTTCTCCTCAAATGGATATGATGCCCACCTTTGATTTAGGTGATGAGGACGACGAATGAGAAAAATACTAATAAGTACGATAGTACTCATTATTTTAAGTGGTTGTGCATATTTGGGAAATGCTCACTACGATGATCTTTTTGGACCTGAACAAACACAAGAGAGAATGGTGCCTCATACAACAGGTGCTGGTGCTGATTTCTTACAAAATGTAAAACCTGTACTCGATACCCGCTGCGTCGTTTGTCATGGTTGTTACGACGCACCATGTCAACTGAAGCTCTCATCCCCTGAAGGTATTGACCGAGGTTTGAGTAAAGAGCTCGTTTACGATGGAACTCGTTTATTGGCAACGACCCCAAGCCGTTTATTATTTGATGCAACTAACACTCAGCAATGGCGAGAAAAAAATTTTACGCCAGTGCTAAATGAGCGCGTACAAAGTGAAGAAGCTAACTTAGCAGGCAGTGTGTTATTTAATAGCTTAGTGTTAAAGCAAAGCCATGAATTGCCAGTAAATGAAGTGTTAGGTGATGAGTTTGACTTTTCGTTAGCGCGTTCGCAAACCTGCGCAACAATGGGTGAGTTCGATCGATTGGTAAGTGAACAACCTCATGGCGGCATGCCTTATGGTTTACCTGGTGTTTCGCGTGAAGAGTTTAATCACTTACAGAGCTGGCTTAAAGGTGGTGGTAAAATGTCACATATTCAGCCACCAAGTAAATATGATCAGAATAAAATAGCGGGCTGGGAAGCATTTTTAAATCAAGATAGCTTAAAGTATCAGTTATCAGCACGGTATATTTATGAGCATTGGTTTTTAGCACATATTTATTTTACTTCAGAAAACCCACAAAGCTTTTTCAAACTAGTTCGCTCAAGTACGCCTCCTGGTGAGGAAATAAAGTTAATTAACACGCGTCGCCCATACGATGACCCTAAAGTTAGCCGTGTTTATTATCGTTTTATGCAAGAGCGTACAACCATACTTTCTAAAACACATTTACCTCTTGAGCTTAATGAAGCTAAATTACTGCGTTTATATGAGCAGTTTATTGCGCCAGATTATACGGTTACGCAAATGCCGAGTTATGAGGCTAAGGCAGCATCTAACCCTTTTAAAACTTTCGAAGTTATTCCAATTAATTCTAAGTATCAATTTATGCTTGATGAGGCAGAGTTAATTATAATGGGCTTTATAAAAGGGCCTGTTTGTCGTGGTCAGATTGCTTTAAATGTTATAAACGATCATTTTTGGGTGGCTTTTGCTGATCCTAATAAAGTAGCGACTCCGGCTGTAGGGGAAATGCTAATGCAACATGAAGAGGCATTAGAACTTCCTGCCGCTGAGGAAAGTAATGCCTTACCCATTTCTAGCTGGGTTAAATATTCAGTTCGCGAGAAAAAGTATTTACAGGCGAAAGTTGAGCTTGCTAACAAAATGTTCAAAGGTGGTGAGCACCTTACAACAGACTTACTTTGGAAAGGTGATGGGCATAATAAAAATGCGGCACTAACTATTTTCCGCCATTTTGATAGTGCAACTGTAGTTAAAGGTTTTATTGGTCAAGAGCCTAAAACCACCTGGATATTAGATTATGCTTTGTTTGAGCGTATTCACTATTTGCTTGTAGCAGGCTTTGATGTGTACGGAAATATAGGCCATCAATTAGTGACACGCCTATATATGGATTTTTTACGTTTAGAGGGAGAGCAAAACTTTTTAGCATTGTTACCTGAGGCTAAACGTAATCAAATTAAAAAGCAGTGGTATCGTAATTCACCACCTGACTTATCTAAGTTCTTTAAAAATAATCGAGAATTTAGTCAGCCAAGTGGTATTAACTATAAAACTGATGATCCACAGCATGAGCTATATACTTTGATGAAAGAAGCCTTAGCGCCAGTTTTAAGTGAAAGATACAACTACACTGAAGTACCAAAGCCGTTAAATGTAGTAAGTAATATGCCAGCAAAAGCGGTAAACTTGTTACCCCAGCTTTCTTTTGTACTTGTAAAGCAAAAAGATAATAGTCATAAGGGCTACACTATTATTCATCATAATGCGCACTACAATATATCTAGTTTATTAAACGAAGATGGCCAACGTGCTTATGATGAAGATACCGCGACTATTGTTCCTGGCTTTATCGGTGATTACCCAGCAGCTATTTGGTATTTAAATAACGAGCAGCAAGTAAATGCTTTTGCCGAGCAATTGCCTATGATGCAAATAGAAGCCGATTATGGTGCTTTGAAATCTAAGTTTGGTATTCGACGTACTCATCCACAGTTTTGGCAATACAGCGATATATTGCACGATACAGCTAAAAAGTATCGTGGGATAGAATATGGAATGTTCGATTATAATCGATTAGAGAATCGCTAATATAATTTTACTACTATGGCCCAGCTTGATGCTGGGCTTTTTTATTGGGTATTAATAATTCGCTTAATTATTTTGACTGATTCTTCGTTTTAAAAAATTAGTCTACACTTATATAAAAAAACTGGTTTATACATGTTCAATATTATTAAAAGCGTGAGAACACGTTACCGATGGGCACTAATTGCAATAGCGCTATTAATAAGTGGCTCTGCTTTATTAATGCAGCATAGTTTTTCTGTTCAAAAGTTTGATGCAAAAATTATTAACATCGCTGGTAGCCAGCGTATGCTCTCACAGAAAATTGCTTGGCACAGTAATGCTATGATTAACATCAGTAATTACTCGCCCGCTCATACTGAGTCACTTGAAAAGTCCCTTAATACATTTAAAAAGTCCCATCAAATATTATTAACTAAAAACTCTGATGACGAATACATTTACTTAAATCCAGCGTTAGTAGACTTATATTTTGGTGAAACGATTGGGCTAGATAAAGCGGTATTTGACTATATAGAACAAACAGAGCGGCTTTTGTATCAGCAAGGAGAGATAAACCACTCAGTATTTTCTATAAAGCATGTTGAAACGTTATTAACAAAGCTTGATAAGGCAGTGAGCTTATTTGAATCTCAAGCTGTAAAAAAAGTAAATTGGGTCGCCATCCTAGAGATACTATGCTGGTTATTGGCAATGACATTATTACTTATTGAGTTAAGATTTGTTTTTATACCAATGGAAAAAGAGGTTTCAGACACGCTTTTAGAGCTACAAAAACAAAAAGATTTTGTTTATCAAACAAGTCAAAATAAAGAACATTTTATTGCCAGAGCTAGTCACGAATTTAGAACACCTTTGCAGGGACTTATTACGTCTATTGAGGAGCTAGAGGTTTCTGATAAACAGCAAAGCGTTAAAACCCAAGCTAACTATTGCGCGCTTAGGTTAATAGCCATATTAGATGAATTACAAGACTTGCAGGCTTTAAGTGCAGGTAAATGGGTACCGCATTTAAATGACGAAAACCTTTTAGAGTCGTGTAATAAAGTAGTAATAGCTTACAAGCATGCGTGTAAGCAAAAAGGCCTAAAACTAGTTAGCTCTTTAGATGAATCGTTAAATTGTGTATGTAAATTGGATCATCAACGTTTGCAGCACACACTTACAGAATTAATTAGTAATGCAATTAAGTTTACACAAAAAGGTGAAATTACTGTTTCAGCTAAGCTTTTAAATGATGAATTTCATTTGACAGTGAGTGACACTGGCAGTGGCTTTTCGAAGAATATTACCAGTCTTGAATTTGACTCATTTAAACAAACCAATCACTTTCAAGGGTTGAGAACAGGCCTAACCCGGGTTCAATACGTTGTAAAAGCACTGCATGGTGAAATTACTTTTACAAATAATAAAACTCATGGTGCTTTGGTGTCTTTGTATTTACCAGTGACAATAAGTAAAGCTCTCCCAACACCTCTTAAAGTAAACAACAAGCTAACGTGTTTAGTCGTTGAAGATAACCCATTAAACACTATGTTATTAACCCGCATACTTAGTTTATTAGGTTTAAGCTATGATTGCGCAGAAAATGGTAAAGTCGCGTGTGATATGGTGAGTGAAAATCAGTACGATATTGTTTTTATGGATCTAAATATGCCAGTAATGGATGGGTTTGAGGCGATTAAAAGAATACGTTCCGATCTTAATAAAGTAATGCCAATTATTGTTATAACAGCAAATACCTCACAAAATGATATAGAGCGAGTTTATGAATACGGAGCTAACCTCCATATCCATAAGCCAATAAGCCAGCAAGCAATTAAAGACGCATTAAATAGTATTAGCGTTGTTAGGGCGTGTTGATCTTTGGTAGTTAAATTTGCAGCAGTATGTTTGGTTTTTAGGCAAGGCAGAGCCTATGTAGTGTGGTTATTCCCCATAAATAGGCGATAACGCAGCATAAATACCAAACATGCGCTGCCCATTGGGTTCTTTCTAGGGACGATTAACTCTTTGTTGCCTACATGGATGTAGGTAAGGGGCGTGAGCAGGACGCGGAAGCTTTACTCGGTTTTGACTTATTCTTACATGGATGTAAGCCATTAGAATAACGCAGGAGCAGTTATCGAGCCCACTAGGTTACAAACCTCGCGCCGCGATTTAATCTTCCTTGGATTGAACAAATTTCAATCCACAAAGATCAATACGCCCTAGTGAAATAAATTAATTTTGCGGATAACAAGCTTGCTAAGCACTTTTAATATACGTTAACTTGCTGTTTTAAGGTTTATTAGGAAAAGTTAGTGCAGTCAATTACGCTTGAGCAATTTAATGGTTACTTACAAGGGCAAGGTAAAAGCCGTTACGATATATGCAACCTAGATTGGCAAGTAAACCTAGGAGAACATTGGTTACTTTTAGGTGCTAATGGAGCTGGTAAATCTGCACTGACAGCTGCGTTAATCGGTGAGGCTAAGTGCGAAAGTGGTAAGCGTATAAGTAGTATTAATAAGCTTATGCTCGTGTCTTCAGATTCGCATAAACAGTTACTAGCTCAAGAATTAGAGCATGATAAGCACACCCTCGTTAAAGACCTTGTTTTTACAGGGCATAGTAATAATGATGAGTTATTAGCGCAGCTAATAGAGTTATTTAAATTTAGCTCATTACTAAATAGGCATTTTAGAGACCTTTCAACGGGTGAAACTCGTAAACTCCTACTTATAAAAGCACTCAGCTCCCATAGTGAGTTAGTCGTGCTTGATGAGCCATTTCATGGACTCGACGTACAATCTTGCCAGCAGCTTAATAGAATACTCATAGAACTTAGCCAAACTATTACTTTTGTTTTTGTACTAAACCGCCTAGACGAAATCCCTTCATTCATTACTCACTATGGCTATGTAAACCAAGGTTGCTTGTTACATACTTTGGCAAAGCCAGACAGTGAGCAATTGAGTGATTTACTAAAACTACTTCATTTAGAACATACCTCATTGGATGTGCCATCTCCGGATACTGAACAAGAGCAAAAGGCATTCACCGGTAATACCTTAGTTAAATTGAGTAATGCTAAAGTTAGTTACAGTGATGTAAGCATATTCAAAAATCTCAATTGGACTATAGAAAAGCATCAGCATTGGCAGCTCAGTGGAGCGAACGGTTCAGGCAAAACATGCTTATTAAATTTAATAACAGGTGATAACCCACAGTGTTATAACAATGACATTGAAGTGTTCGGTTTTAAACGTGGGACAGGGGAGAGTATTTGGGATATAAAACAGCATATTGGTTTTATATCTAACGCGCTACATATGGATTACCGCGTAAGTATATCGGCTTTAAATACTGTTATTTCAGGATTTTACGACAGCATAGGTTTATATCAAAAACCGAGCGACGCACAAATTAATATTGCTAAGCAGTGGCTGGCATTTATTGGTTTAAGTGACAAGCAAAGCACCTCATTCACCCAGCTATCGTACGGCGATCAGCGTATGTTATTAATTGTGCGGGCTATGGTAAAACATCCAACGTTACTTATTTTAGATGAACCTTGCTTGGGCTTAGATGAAGCAAACAGGCAGCGTGTACTGTTACTAATAGAGAAAATTTGTGCTGCCAATACAAGTACTGTGATTTATGTAAATCATCATGCGGCAGACAAAATTAAAGGAATAGAGAATTACTTAAAAATGGAAGACTTTAGTTGTTAGTTCGTTTTTTATATTTTTTATTAATGCTTTCTATTAAGTTAATAACAATTTCAATCGCAATAAAAATAGAGGCAAGGATTAACCCACCACTTGGTTTAAAATACCCCTCTTGGTAGTAATATACTCCATTGATAAAAAGCATCGTGAGAAAAAATAAAATCTCAAATTGAAAACGTTTCATAATTTACCTAAACATTATGAGCTTACTTAGCGAGTTTGTTTACGTAAGCTCTATTGGGGTCATTTTTATTTTAAAGACGAGTAACGCTAAAGCCTTTATCTCGAAGTTGTTTAAGTAACCCGTGTTTTTCAGGTAAATGCAAAGCGCCTACAGCAATAAATAGCTGCTCGTTTGCTAAACGCGGTGTGAGTTGTTTAACCCAATTATTATTGCGGTTAGTTAGCATTACTTGCTCGCTAATTTCACCGTAATTACTGTCATCAAAACTCATGTTGTAGTAATCGGTTAGTGTGTCCATGTCACCGCTTTTCCAGGCATTAACTAACTTGATAAAGTAAGTATTAATATCGGCTAGTTGCTCAAAAGTTTCTTCAATCATTTCATTGCTTAATAGCGCCATACCATCAAACATTTGTAGTTGTTGTTCTAGGGTTTCAAGCTCGCCAATTTTAATATTATGCTCTTTAGCATAACTAAGCACTTGCTTGTCTATGCCGGTTTTATCTGAATATCCTGCATTTTGAAATTCAATTTGCATCATAGTCACCATAACAGCCCAGGGCTTTAAGCCATTAAACATAGCAATATCAATCGACTTTTTAGTAAAGTAATCTTTTAGCTTGGTATAATTTTGCTTTGAAAGCTCAGTTTGTAATGTTTTACCGTCACTTAGCATCATAAATGGCATTGAACGCTGCTGCATTTCAAGTGGAGTAAGTTTGCTTATATCAACTTCAACAATCACTTCTTTGCTTGCACTAATTGCATCGGTTACATTTTTAGGTAAGCCTTTCATGCTGGCATCACCAACGTGTACAGTGCCAAATAGGTAAGAGCTAACGCCATTTTTTTCTATTTTATATAAGGCAGGAGCTGCATAGCTGTTCAGGCTAAATGTTATAAGTAACGCCACAATAAAAAAGTGGCTAATACGGCTAAGAGCATTCATGGTTTGTCCTTAAAATCTCAAAATTAGTAGTGTAAATACTAACCTAAATTTACTTCAGAGGTAACGTTAATATAAACGTTAACGTATTGTTTTCGGTATTACTGGCCGTAATAGTAAAGCCATTTAAGTTACATAAGCTCTGTACAATTGATAATCCTAAACCATGGCGCTGATTATTAGTTCTAGATGAATCTAGCTGATAGAGCGGGTCAAAAATAGCAATTAGCTGTTCACCACTTAGTGGTTTATTTACTTTGTTACTAACAGAGATGCTCATGTTTGTGCTGTTATTTACGGCAGTTAATTTAATTGGTGCCTCAGGGAGTCCATAAAATAGTGCGTTATCGATTAAGTTACATAAAATGGTATTTAAACTAAATTCGTCAGCATTAAGTGTAAACTTGTCAGTTATCTCATTATTTAAACGCGTTTTGATACTTGGATGCTTAAAGGTCAGCTCATCAATAATTTGATTTACTAAGTTATTTAGCATGATATTTTGTGCATTCAATTGCATAGCACTACTACTTGAGCGCTGCAATAATAAGAGGTTGCTAACAATTGTTTTCATACGCTGTGAAATATTAAGCACATCACTGGTATAGGTGTCGCTAATGCGTTTATCGTCAGGGTAGCGAATAGCCACTTCTGAAAGGCTTATGAGTTCAGCTATAGGGGTTTTAAGCTCGTGTGCAATGTCGCTTGTTAGCCGTTTTTCATTACTATAGAGTTGCTGATTAACGGTAATAAACTTATTTAGCTCGTTACGTATAGGTTCTATTTCTTCTACTTTAAAGTCGCTTTCTATTGTTTGCGCAACACCGGTAATATCGAGTAACTTAATTTGATCGTTTAAGTTGTGTAGTGGGTGCAGGCCTTTATTTACAATACGTGTCACTAAATAGCGCACACCAAACACACCAAGTACACAGGTTAAAATAAAGACCACATCAATAATAATCAGTACTTTATTAAGTTCGGCTGTCGGCGCTGCAATCGCAAGAGTCATGGTATTAAAAACAGCAGAGTGAGTGGGATTTCTATCATCTTTTTGGGCTACAAAGTGACTTATAAGTGCGCGACCATTACGCCCGTTAGGAAGCTCGTAATCTATAATTTTAGATTCGTTTATCGGCATTTCTAAAAAAGGCAGGTTAGCATTTTCATAAAGCGCTAATGAGTCCGAGCGCTCAAACACATCACGGCCATGCCATAACTGGTAAAACTCCGTGGCATCTGCAGCTTCATACTCCGACATAAACTCACCAGCAAAATCAAATTCAACCACGTTGTTGTCATCTTCAACTAAGGTTTTTAAGTAGTTAGCTTTATTAGTTAAAGACTGATTGAACTGATCTTCCACCCAAGTATCAACACTTAAATCAACGGTTAAAAATATGGTGAATAAAATAACTGAGATCACAGCGCTAATATTATTAACGAGTTTACGTTTTATTGAGTGATTTTTATTTTGTTGTTGCGACATAACCAAATCCACGTTTATTTTTTATCGGGAGCTCGCCATCAAACTGTCTTACTTTTTTACGTATGGTTGAGATGTGTGCTTCAAGCGCATTTTTAGAGAGCATATCAAACTGACCTACCACCGCTTCACTTATAAGCTCGAGCCCTAATACTCGCTCTGGGGCGTTAAATAAGCATTCTATTATTTTGTATTCATTGCGCGTGAGCTCAATGGCATGTTGCTCGTAATGAAGAGTTTTAAGGGAGAGATCTAATACGCAATCTCCTACGGTTAGGGTATTTTGTTGGTTTTGCAGTGAACCGCGACGAAGTAATGCAAGGACACGAGCATGGAGTTCTTCAAACGAAAATGGCTTAGTTAAATAATCGTCAGCGCCTTTCATAAGGCCACTAATTTTATCTTGAGGCTCACTTCGTGCCGATAAAATTAGCACACGGCTTTGGCTATTACTGCTGCGCAGTGCTTGTAAAATACTCATGCCATCAACGCTCGGTAGCATTAAATCAAGTACGAGGAGGTCGTAGTTTCCACTCAGTGCCATACTCAACCCTTCTGAGCCATCACCAGTTTCATCTACAGTAAAACCAAGGTTGCTAAGGCCAACTTGCAAGCTGCGTCTTAGTGCTTCAGAGTCTTCAATAACGAGGATTTTCATGTTTACTCGGTTTATAAAAATAGCCTTGTTACTTTAACAAGGCTTTATTATCAAGTCACTTGGTTAATGATACCAACCATTTGTATAAGCTAGATTACCTAAGTTCGCGTGGGCTAGGGCTTTTTTAACTAGTTGCTCATCGTTTTCACATGGTACAAGCTGGTTATTGCTATACGTATAGGTGGTTGCTGGTTTTTGTGGTTGTAACACCACCACTTTATTATCGTGCATGTAGGCAAAGTTTTTGTCGTATTGCATCATTGCGCGTTGTTTGTTGTCGCTAATTTTTTTTGATAAATCATGACCTATCATTGGGTGCTTACCACTTGCGCCAATTAAAGACAGTAGAGTAACAGGAATATCGAGCTGACTGGCTAGTTGGCTATCTCGTTTATGGGTAATACCTTTTCCAAAAATAACGGCCGGAATTTTAAAGTGATCAACCGGTACTAAATTTGAACCCGATACGCGCGAGTCGTGATCGGCAATAACTATAAATACAGTATTATCCCAGTAGCTCGATTTTTTAGCTTTTTCGATAAAGGTGCCTAGTGCGTAATCGGCATACTTGGCAGCATTATTACGGGTTTGTTTTTGTTTATCGTACAGCGTTATTTTATCGTCAGGAAAGTCATACGGGCTATGATTAGAGCTTGAGAATATAAGGCTAAAAAAGGGTTTGTTTTGATTTTTAAGCTTAGTAAGTTCTATGTCGGCCTGGTCGTACAAGTCTTCGTCTGATGCGCCCCACGAGCCATTAAAGTCTATTTTTTTAAAGTTATTTGTATCTACGATACTTTTAAAACCGTTGCCTAAAAAGAAGCTGCGCATGTTATCAAAATGGCTTTCGCCACCATAAATGAACTGCGTGTTGTAATTTTGCTTCGCTAAAAAATCAGCAATGGTAAAAAAGTCACGTTGTGATTTATCAAGCTTAACAACTGCACGCGAAGGCGTTGGTGTAAACCCTGTAATTACAGCCTCAATTCCACGTACTGAACGTGTACCCGTGGCGTATAAATTATCAAACCCCCAGCCTTGTTTATAAAGGGCGTCTATATTAGGTGTAAGCGGTAAACCGCCAAGTGTGCCTACATAACGAGCACCTAAACTTTCTTGTAAAATAATGACTAAATTTTTGGGTTTACCTGTATTACTTGCGCCATGAAACGTTTTTGTAGGGGCGGTTACATCACTAAATGTGCCTTGCGTATTTTGCATGTTACTACGCACAATACTAAGTAATTCATCGGTGGGCATTTTACCGTAATAGTCTTGGCTCGATTGCTCATTAGAAAGTTGCTTAACTGCAAACGCGACGCTATAAAGTGAGTTAAGGGTTAAGTCGTTAAGTAAATGATCGGTAGAAAACGAGACCATGGCGGGGTTAAGTGGTCTGTGTCCTAATGAGTTGCGGGCGCCAAAAATAGTTAAGCATACTAAAACAAGCGCTAAAATTGATTGATTTAAACCTGTTAGTGATGACTTGCTTTGCCATTGATTGCTAAATATTTTACTTGCAAATTTACAGCTTAAAATAAGTGCTATAACAGCAATAAATACTTCTACCTTATAGCCTGAAAAAATCATTTTTGTGACTTCTTTAGGATAAATTAAATATTCTATAAATAAGCGGTTTGGGCGTAAATCGTACTCGTTTATAAACGTAGGCGTAATCACTTCAAAAAAAACAAGTAAAGCAGACATCGTCACTAAATAAATTTTAATGAGGCCGCGTACTTTATTTTGCCAACCTACGCTTTGCATCAGTAAAGTAAGTAGTAATGCGGGCATAATAATGTAGCTTAGAGTGGCTATATCAACTCTTAAACCACCTATAAATATAGATAACCACGCATGCAATCCAAATACACGCTCCCCTTGCCATACACTTAATCCAAAGCGAGCAAGTGTTAAAAAGCTAAGTGCCAAAACAGCAAATACAACAAAAATCCATACAGGGCCAAGTGCATTTTGTATTTTAGGTATAAAAGTTAGCTTTATGCCCATAACACAGCCCACCAAATAAGAGCGGCAATTAGCATAGCTATAAACACGCTTGCAGAGGCTATATCTTTAGCTAGCCCCGAAAGCTCATGGTATTCACTGCCAATTCTATCAACTACAACCTCAACTGCCGTATTTACCAGCTCAGCAAACAATACAAAAAGCAGGCTAGCTATAAGCAGTAATTTATCCCTTAGTGCAATTTCTTGTAGCCACACAAACACACCGAGTAATGAAAACAGTGCTAGCTCTTGTTGAAACGCCGCTTCAAATCGACTCATCCATTTTAAGCCGTTAAAAGAATGGCTTAAGGTAAAAATAAGGCGCATTAAGCCTTGGCGTTTTATAACGGTTTTATTACTCATAGTTTTATTTCGCTTGGTGTTGTTTGGCAGTTAGCAAGTAAATCAAGTGATGCCTGATACGTTTTGCTTTTAATGCCAATTAAATTTAAAAGGGTGTGAAAAATATTGTTGTGTGAGCGTGCAGCGCGGGTGTCTAAATTAGCTAAACAGGTATTAGTAATGCGCTGATTATGCTCATCAGCCCACATATAAAGAGGAACGTGCGTTTGTGTGCTAGGTGCAAAGCTATACGGAAAACCATGTAAATAAGCACCGGCTTCGCCAAGTGATTCACCATGATCAGAGACATATAAAAACTGCTTATCTATGTTGTTTGGCAGCGCTTTTAATTGCTCAATTACCTGGGCGTTAACAAAGTCGCTGTACGCAATTGTGTTGTCGTAGGTATTAACTAATTCATCGAGTGAGCAGTTTTGAATGTCGCTTCTGTCGCACGTGGGCGTAAATTGCTTAAATTTTTCTGGGTAGCGTTTAAAGTAGGTTGGTCCGTGTGAGCCCATCATGTGTAGGACGATAACGGTATTAGCTTGGTTTAAATTAGCGAGTTTGCGCTTAAGTGGAGCAAGCAGTGCTTCATCAAAACAATATTTTCCATCGCAAAGCGCTGATGGGGTGGTTGGGATATCAATGTTAACAACACGGGTGCATACGTTTTTACAGCCGCTGTTGTTATCAACCCACAGTACGTCGCTGCCAGCTTGTTGTGCTAAGTCAACCAGGTTTTGTTGGTTGTCGGCTGCTAAACGATCAAAGTTATCTTGTGTTTGCAGTGAAAACATACACGGCACAGACACAGCAGTAGCGGTGCCACAAGACGCCACATTATTAAAATACGTCACATTATACTTTTGTGTATAAGGGTTGGTGTTGCGCTTATAACCTTGATAAGAAAAGTTTTCTGCTCGTGCGGTTTCGCCAACAACTATAACTGTTACGCTGGTGGTATTAGCCGCAATTAGGGTAGGTGCTGCATCTATGTTTTTAAATTCCATATTGGTATACAGCAGCTGATCGCGCATATATTTATAACCGCTAGAGAGATACTGAAATGGGATGAGTTCTTTTTTCAAAATGCGGTTATTGCGGCCAGTGGCTGCGTAATCGGCGTAAAAGTTTACGACCACTAAAGCAATTAGTGAGCAGCACGCTACAATAAGTTTTATACGACTAATCGCTTCTTGGTGAGGGCGGGTAAAGTGTATTTTTACTTTGCTTAATATAAAAACAGGTAGCGCACAAAACAGTAGTAGAAAGCCTATGAGCTGCGGATTTAAATAGCTCAGTGCTTCGCTTGAATCTGTTTCGAACGTGTTTTGAATCATTGAATAGTCAAACACGACGCCGTAATTTAATGAGCCGTAAAGTACGGCACTCGAAATTATCAGTAAAAGGTAGTTAATTGGTTTTAGTAACCACCTAATCGACACTATTGAAAAGAAAATAATTAAAAGGCATAACAACAGCAGTGGCACTGAAAGTAAAAATAGCCATGAAAAAGATGCAAGGGAGGTGATGGCGCTAAACGAACCTTGAATAAAAGGAATGTTTATAACTAAACAGTAATAACAGGCAATCATCACTACAAAGGCATTTGCACTACAGTGAATGTAAAACCGCTTACTACGATTTGGCTTTTTTTGTGCTGGTGTTTGGCTAGTTATGTTCATATTTAGGCTCGTTTAAAATAACAACGCCATGCTATGCAACAACACTTAAGAGTCGCTTAAGAGAACCTACGCATTACCTGAAGGTGATAAATAATTTTATTTATAAAAATATTCTCAAAAATTAATCAAACCTTAAATAAGGGATATAAGAATAGTGAATTTCTGAGATTAAAATTAGAGCATAAAAAAACCACTACCAGCTTGTATAATGAATTTTAAAACCTGATAAATTGCCTTTTAGTCTTTTTGTTAGATTAACTTTGGTGTTGACTTAAAGGGCCTAGCGCGGTACTAATATAAAAAGAGAGCGAAGGAATAACCTTCGCGATAATTGAACAAAATTTGGTATTAATTACATGCTTACAAACGCACTTAACCTAGTCCTGATTATTATCGTGGTGATTATTCCCGCGAGGGCTTCGTAGTGCTTTAAAAACTTAAGCATTAAAAAAGCCCTCCGCACTTAACCGTTCGGAGGGCTTTTTAGTTTTAAGGGTAAAATTTGTAATTGGGTTGTCACTGAGGAATGAGGGTTTATTAATGACAGGCGCAGAACTAACAATCGACTTATTGGCCAAACACGGCGTAAATGAAGTATTTGGCTACCCAGGCGGAGCTATTATGCCAATTTACGATGCGCTGTATGGCGCGCCAGTCAAACACTACCTAACTCGCCATGAGCAAGGTGCAGGGTTTGCAGCAGTTGGTTATGCTCGCAGCACACGTAAATTAGGCGTATGTTTTGCAACATCTGGCCCAGGTGCAACTAATTTAATAACCGCTCTTGCTGATGCGATGATGGACTCAGTGCCATTATTGGCGATCACCGGCCAAGTGCCTACTGCAGCGATTGGTTCAGATGCGTTTCAAGAAATAGATGTACTAGGTATGTCGCTTTCGTGTACTAAGCACAGCTACATGGTAGAACGAGCTGAAGACTTAGCAGAGATATTACAAGAAGCAATTCATTTAGCGCAAAGCGGCCGCCCAGGTCCTGTACTTGTCGATATCCCAAAAGATATTCAAATGGCTCAAGTCCCTTTTAAACCTTGGCTAGCAGCTGATGAATACTTACCAGAGTTAGATTTAAAGCAAGTTGCTATTGCTAATCAATTGTTGAGTGAGGCTAAACAGCCTGTAGCGTATGTTGGTGGTGGTGTACAAGCCGCTGATGCGCAAGACGAACTAATGCAATTTTTAAATAAAACTCAGATGCCAGCTGTATCAACACTTAAAGCGCTGGGCAGTGTATTACCAGATTACGAACATTACTTAGGTATGTTGGGTATGCATGGTGGTCAAGCTGCTAATATCGCAGTGCAAGAATGTGATGTACTTGTATGTATAGGGGCACGCTTTGATGACCGCGTAACAGGCAACTTAGCTAAATTTGCAGCTAAAGCTAAAGTAATCCATTTAGATATAGATGCTGCTGAAGTTGGTAAGCGAAAACCTGCTAAAGCTTCATTAATTGCCGATTTAAAAACGTCGTTACCCGCACTTGAGTGCTTTGTAACACCTAAAGCTTGGTGTGACACAAATAAAGAAATAAATATTAAGCATGCGTGGCGTTACGACTACCCAGGTGAGAAGGTTTTTGCACCGTACTTATTAAACCAACTAAGCCAACGCATGCCAAAAACAGGGGTTGTGTGCTGCGATGTTGGTCAGCACCAAATGTGGGTAGCACAACACATGAAGTTTACTCATCCGAGTAATCATTTAAGCAGTGGTGGTGCAGGCACAATGGGCTTTGGTCTACCTGCGGCTATTGGTGCACAAGTAGCACGCCCTGATGACTTTGTTATCACTGTATCGGGTGATGGTTCTATAATGATGAATATTCAAGAGCTGGCCACTATTCGTCGTAACAATTTACCTGTAAAAATATTAATTTTAGATAACCAGCGTTTAGGGATGGTTCGCCAATGGCAAGAACTATTTTTTGAAGGGCGTTATTCTGAAACTAATCTGTCGGATAACCCAGACTTTGTGCAATTAGCTGCTGTATTTGGTATCCCAGGGCAAACAATTACTCACGCTAACCAAGTTGATGATGCGATAACTGCATTAGTTAACAGTAAAGGTCCGTACATAGTACATGCCTGTATTGATGATAAAGAAAATGTTTGGCCACTTGTACCACCTGGGGCTGCTAACGACGAAATGATGACGGAGAAAGCAAAATGAAACATAGCCTAACTATTGCATTAAAAAGCCAAAGTATAGCGGTAGAGCGCTTTTTACGAGTGGTGCGTCATCGTGGTTTTGACCTTACGCATTTTCAGCTCAATATGGACGATGGTTTTTATAATGTAGACATGACGGTAGATAGTGATAAACCAATTCACCTTTTAACCAGCCAGTTAAATAAGCTGGTGGATGTCAAAGAAGTCACTTTACAAAATTTACAGCAACAACAGGCTGTGTAATTACGAACTGAAAAACAATTTACGAGTAACTGAATCACTCGGTTACTCACCAATTTTAGAATGAGGAATGCCCGCTTATTTTGCGGCAAAAACTGAGGTAACTATGGCTAAATTAAGAAGTGCAACAACAACTGAAGGGCGTAAACGCGCAGGCGCTCGTGCATTATGGCGCGCAACAGGTATGACCGACACCGATTTTGGTAAGCCGATTATTGCCGTAGTTAACTCGTTTACACAATTTGTACCAGGGCATGTTCACCTTAATCAGTTAAGTGAACTTATGGCTGAAACCATTACACAAGCCGGTGGCGTCCCTAAAGAATTTAATACTATTGCGATTGATGATGGTATTGCAATGGGTCACGGCGGCATGCTTTATTCGCTGCCTTCACGCGACTTAATTGCTGACTCAGTTGAGTATATGGTAAATGGTCATTGTGCTGATGCGATGATTTGTATTTCAAACTGCGACAAAATTACTCCAGGAATGATGCTTGCAGCACTACGCTTAAATATTCCGGTAATATTTGTATCAGGCGGCCCAATGGAAGCAGGTAAAACTAAGCTTGCTAACATCGATATTAAACTTGATTTAGTAGATGCCATGGTTAAAGGCGCTGATGAATCGGTAAGTGATGCAGATTCAGAGCAAGTAGAGCGCTCTGCGTGTCCAACATGTGGCTCGTGTTCAGGCATGTTTACTGCAAACTCAATGAACTGTCTGCTAGAGGCGATTGGTTTAGCATTGCCAGGTAACGGTACGACGCTTGCGACTCATAAAGACCGTAAACAACTTTATGTTGAAGCGGGGGCTCGTATTGTTGATTTATGTCGTGAGTATTATCAAAAAGATAATCAAGATGTATTGCCACGTGCTATTGCTAACAAAACAGCCTTTATGAATGCAATGGTTGTTGATATTGCAATGGGTGGCTCGTCAAATACGGTATTGCATTTACTTGCTGCAGCGCAAGAAGCGGGCGTTGATTTTGATATGTCGCACATTGATGCGCTCTCTCGTAAAACACCATTTTTATGTAAAGTTGCACCAGCAACACCTGAATATCACATTGAAGATGTGCACCGCGCAGGCGGCATGATGGCAATCGTACGTGAACTTGGCAAAGCAGGCTTAGTTGATATGTCAGTTAATCATGTTGCAGGGTCAACTATGGCTGAGCTCGTTAAAAAATGGGATGCAACAGATCCTACTAACGAAGCAGCGCGCAAATTTTACCGTGCTGGCCCTGCGGGCATTCGTACCACTAAAGCAATGAGCCAAGAGTGTCGTTGGGACGAGGGCGATAATGACCGTGTTAATGGGTGTATCCGAAGTGTCGAACACGCTTTTCGCCAAGACGGTGGCTTAGCTGTACTTTCGGGTAATTTAGCAGTTGATGGCTGTATTGTTAAAAGCGCTGGCGTTGTTGATGAAATGCTACATTTTGAAGGTACTGCAGTCGTGTACGAGTCACAAGATGATTCTGTAGAAGGTATTTTAAACGATGAAGTAAAAGCCGGTGATATCGTGGTTATTCGTTACGAAGGCCCTAGAGGAGGCCCTGGTATGCAAGAAATGCTATACCCAACTAGCTACTTGAAATCAAAAGGCCTAGCTGAAAAATGTGCACTTATTACTGATGGTCGCTTTTCGGGTGGTACTTCGGGTTTATCAATTGGTCATGTGTCGCCAGAGGCGGCAAGTGGTGGTGCAATTGCTTATGTTGAAAATGGCGACAAAATCATTATTGATATCGCAACACGTGAAATCACATTAGCGTTAAGTGATGAAGAGCTTGAAGCACGTAAACAAAAACAATTAGCACGCGGAAAACTGGCGTACAAACCAGTTGATCGTGAGCGCTATGTATCGTCTGCTTTAAAGGCTTATGCATTACTTGCAACAAGTGCTGATAAAGGCGCAGTGCGTGACTTAGCTAAATTGGAGGCGCTTAGTTAATTATGGTCTCTCAAGAGCTCGATTATTTTCGCGCTATTATTCAAGCAAACATGGAGCCTTTGGCTAAAGTTACCGAGGTCAGCGAAATGGCTGAGCTCGGTGCTAAATTAGGTAACCATGTTTGGTTAAAGCGTGAAGACCAACAGCCCGTGTATTCATTTAAATTACGCGGTGCGTATAACAAATTAAATAAATTACCTAAAGGCTCAGTGGTTATCACTGCTTCAGCGGGTAATCACGCTCAAGGGGTTGCACTAAGTGCTTCTCACTTAGGGCATCAAGCTACAATTGTAATGCCAGTAACAACGCCTGAAATAAAAGTCAGTGCGGTACGTGCGCTTGGTGGTGAAGTTGTGCTACATGGACATCATTTTGATGCCGCAAAAGCACATGCGCTTGAGCTTACAGAGCAACGAAACGGTATATTTGTTCCACCATTTGATGACCCAGACGTCATTGTTGGTCAAGGTACTGTAGCACGTGAGCTTATGCAGCAATTAAACGAGCTCGATGCGGTGTTTATTCCTGTTGGCGGCGGCGGTTTACTTGCTGGGATGGCGGTTTATATTAAATCGCTGCGTCCAGATATAAAAGTAATTGGTGTAGAAGCCGACGAAAGTGCATGTTTACAAGCGGCACTTAAAGCAGGCAAACCGGTAGAGCTTGAACGCGTTGGTAGTTTTGCTGATGGCGTAGCGGTTAAAATTATTGGCACTGAAACATTTCGCTTAGCGCAAAAGTTTTGTGATGAAGTTATAACCGTCACCAGCGACGAAATATGTGCTGCCATGCAGGATATTTTTGTATCTACCCGTGCAATAGCAGAGCCTTCAGGTGCACTTGCAACGGCAGGGCTTAAAAAGTGGAGCCAGCAGTCGGGTTTAAAAGGGTTACATTTAGCGGCTGTTTTATCCGGTGCTAATTTAAACTTTGATCGCCTGCGTTATGTTGCAGAGCGCACTGCGCTGGGTGAAAAAAACGAAGCGTTATTAGCGGTTACTATTAAAGAAGAAAAAGGCAGCTTTAAACAGTTTTGTGCTTCTTTAGGTGGCCGTGCTATTACTGAGTTTAACTACCGTTATGCAGGACCTGGTGAAGCACAAATATTTGTAGGTATTGCCCTGCGCCAAGGCGAGCAAGAGCTTAATGAGCTAAAGCAAGACTTAACAAATAATGACTACCAATTTTGCGATCTGTCGGATAACGAACTCGCTAAATTACATGTGCGCTACATGGTTGGCGGAAAAGCACCCGAGCAATTACATGAGCGCTTACTTCGCTTTGAATTTCCAGAGTATCCAGGTGCGCTTGCACGCTTTTTAGATACTTTAGGTAGTAATTGGAACATTACCTTATTCCATTATCGTAATCACGGTGGTTCGATGGGGAATGTACTGGCAGGTTTTGCTATTGAGCCGAGTCAGTATGAGATGTTTAACGAGCACTTAAATCGTTTAGGTTACAGTGTACAAGATGAAACACAAAATCCGTGCTTTAGCCAATTCTTAACATCAAAGCCCCAAGCAGAAAAAGCCGAAAAACTCGCCTCAGTATAATCCTACTTTATAGGCAGGCACCTAACTAGGGTGCTTGCTTTATTACACGTTTTACATATAGTTACAGGTAATCGTCATACTTTTTGAGGACACCTAGTTGCTATTTAAAGGATTAATCATTGGATTGTGCTTTTTTTGTAGCCATATCGCGGCGCAAGAATCAGTCACATTACAGCTAAAATGGACACATCAGTTTCAGTTTGCTGGCTACTATATGGCAAAGCAAAAAGGCTTTTATAATGAAGCGGGCCTTGATGTAACCATTAAACAAGCTAATCCAATGAAA
Source organism: Pseudoalteromonas sp. SR41-1 (assembly GCF_014164015.1). NCBI lineage: Bacteria > Pseudomonadati > Pseudomonadota > Gammaproteobacteria > Alteromonadales > Pseudoalteromonadaceae > Pseudoalteromonas > Pseudoalteromonas sp. SR41-1. The sequence continues at coordinate 222,755 of NZ_JACJEK010000005.1, read as the reverse complement.
CCTGATACCTTTGCTCCTGTCGCCAGTGGCGAAGCACAATTTGGAGTAGGGCACTCTGGTATTTTACAGCAACGTATTAATGGACAATCTCTTGTTGCTATGGCTGCCTTATTGCAATTTTCACCTTACTGCTGGATGGTTAAAGACACGTCTGATATTTTTCATCCACGTGACTTTGTTAATAAACGTATCACTGCGGTAAGCAAAAATGATGGTACCGAACTACTTATTATGCTTAAACGCAGTGGCGTTGATGTGGATAAACTCAAAGTTTACGATGGCGAAAATCCAGGCCAGGCTTGGATTGAAAACAAGCTAGATGCTATGCAAGTATATGTTACTACAGAGCCTTATTATATGACTCAACAAGGTGTAGCTCATCGACTTGTTTGCCCACAGCGTTATGGTATGGATGTATATAGCGACATTTTATTTACCAGCGAAAACATGCTTAAGAAAAACCCTCAAACGGTCGAAAAATTCTACCAAGCGAGCCTAAAAGGGTGGCGTTATGCAATGATGAACATGGATGAAGCCATTGCAGTCACCCAGCAAAACTATGCACCGGGTAAAAGCTTTTATCAGCTCGCTTTTGAGGCTGAAGTACTAAAAAGTTATATAACCCCACCCACTACCAGTTTAGGACATATGTCGATAGCAAAGTGGCGCTTAATTGCGGACTTATATGGCATACCGCAAAACGAATTTGACGAAGTGAAATCTCACTTTATTTATAAATATCAAGAGCCTGAAAAAATGCAGTTATCGTGGATGCTCATGGCAGCTATTTTGGTAAGTATTATTTCAATACCTTTGTATTTACGGCTGATTTTTAGTAAAAATTAACTGCTTAGGTAATTCACGAAACTGATATAATTAATTGTCTTTTTTATTTTTTAAGCTGTTATGACTTTAGCTGAGCAATTTTTAGCACTTGATTCTCTTTTAATACATCATCGTCAGTATTGGCAGTGCACTGCATTTGATTTTGACACTATACCTTGGCCAGAGCTACAAGGCATACTTAGCGAACTAACTGATGATCAGGTAAGCGTTCTTGATAACGATCAAAACCAGCTATACCAATTTTTTAGCCAGCACATAAACCAACTTGATGAACTTGCAAAGTTATGCGAGTTACCTAGCACAGCCCACTCTCGAGCTGATTATCCATTTTGGATAAGTAACGGCATTAAAGGTCGTAAGTTTGCACAGTTACAAGATTTTGTATCTGCACTACCTAATACCAAGCAACCTGTTTTAGAGTGGTGCGCGGGTAAAGGGCACTTAGGTCGAATGCTTGCGTTTAATGGCGCAAGTAATGTGCATAGTATTGAACTGCAACAAAGCTTATGCGAGCAAGGACAAAAAAGTGCACAGCAACAAGGCTTAGCAATGCACTTTAGCCAAGCCGATGTATTAAAAGACGATATCACTCAATTTTTTAATACAGACATGCATGCTGTAGCACTTCACGCATGCGGTGGCTTACACCAAGCATTTATGCGCCAAGCAAGTTTAGCGAAAGTACAGCAAATTAGCTTTTCACCTTGTTGCTACCATTTATTCACGGCTAATGAGTACCGTGCAATGAGTGAGGATGCAAATAAAAGTGAGCTTAATCTAACGCATCGTGATTTAAAGCTCGCATTACAAGAAACTGTCACAGCGCCTTCTCGTTTGGAAAAAGTACGTAAAACAGAACTTGAGTGGCGACTTGGTTTTGATGCACTAAGAAAGTCGATCACTGGCGAGCAATATTACGTAAGCGTACCTTCGGTCAACAAAGCTATATTCTCAGATTCGTTTAAATCGTTTTGTGCATGGGCTGCAGATAAAAAGGCATTAAAATTACCTCAAGATACTGATTATATTAAGTATTTAGAGGTTGGGGTGGCTCGAAAAAAAATAACTGACCGAGTTGAACTGGTTCGACATGTGTTCAGAAGGGCAATTGAAGTTTGGCTTGTGCTCGATCGTGCTTTATATTTGCAACAGCAAGGTTATCAAGTAAGCGTTAAAACGTTTTGTGAAAAGCAGTTAACGCCTCGTAATATTTTGATTCTTGCTAATGTCCATTAAATTTCCGTCCTCGACTTAATAAGAGATGCAATGAGAAAGTTAAAAAATTTATTCGATAACAACAAACGTTGGGCTGCTCGTACAAGTGAAGCAGACCCTGAGTTTTTTAAAATTTTATCTATGCAACAAAATCCAGAGTATTTATGGATTGGTTGTTCAGACTCTCGTGTACCTGCAAATCAAATAGTTGATTTATTACCAGGCGAATTATTTGTACATCGTAACGTTGCTAACGTGGTTGTACACACTGACCATAACTGTTTGTCGGTTATGCAGTACGCTGTAGAGGTTTTAAAAGTAAAACATATCATGGTAGTAGGTCACTATGGCTGCGGTGGCGTACAAGCCGTTTTAAACAATGCAAAATTCGGCTTTATTGATAATTGGCTACGCCACGTAGGGGATGTAAAAGAAAAGCATCTTGAACAACTTGATGCAATGCCAGAAAGCGAACGTTTAAGCCGCCTTATTGAGCTAAATGTAATTGAGCAAGTACGTAATGTGTGTCGTACTAACATTGTGCAAGATGCATGGGAGCGAGGCCAAGAACTAAGCGTTCATGGTTGGGTTTATGGTTTAGAAAACGGCCATCTTCATGATTTAGAATCTGTAGTAACGTGCGCGAGTGAAGAAACGCAAAGCTACAAAAAAGCAGTGCAACACGTATTTAAAAAAGTGGGTGAAAATAAATAAATCCATGACTAAAACGGCGGTGTTAATAGGTGCTACAGGCTTGGTCGGTAATGAGTTGCTCCATAAGTTACTTAATAGCGATCGTTATACAAAAGTAGTTACGTTAAGCCGTCGAGCTCTGCCTGTCACACATGCAAAGCTAGTTAATCACGTTATTGATTTTGAAAAATTAACTCAATATGTTGAGCTTTTTAAAGGTGATGTATTGTTTTCGTGTTTGGGCACAACCCGTAAACGAGCGGGCTCGATACACGCTCAGCGTAAAGTAGATTTTGATTATCAGTTTATAGCGGCGCAGTTAGCGGCATGTAATGGCGTTACGCATTATTGCTTAGTGTCATCAAGCGGGGCAAATACACACAGTAATAGTGCTTATTTGAAAATGAAGGGAGAGCTTGAGCAACATATTAAAGCACTCCCTTTTGATAAAATAAGTATTTTACAACCATCTTTATTATTAGGTGATCGTGAGCAATTTAGAGTGGCAGAAAAGATAGGCAGTATTATTTTTCCTGTTATTACACGATTTGCGTTTTTAAAGCGTTACAAACCAATAACTGGCGAACAAGTTGCGCAAAAAATGCTGAGTGTGAGTTTAGCTCAGCAGGCTAAGTTGTCTTATTATGTACTTGATGAGCTATTTGAATAAACTGAGTAAAACGCAAAAGGCAGCCTAAGCTGCCTTTTTTGTACATTATATTAATACCAATTTTATTAAAAAAATGATCATTTTAGCGTATTAAATAACTCACTAACTACGTTAAAAATTATTTATATAGAACAACTACGTACCATAATTTTAGCCTTGTTATTGAGCTATTTTCTTATCGCTATAATAGAACACTAATTTAATGCAATTGGTATAATTATTCAGCGTCAGTTTTAGCGCTAAGTTGTTGCTCAAGCAATGAAACTTTAGCTTCAAGTTCGGTTAACTTTTCGCGAGTACGAATAAGTACTTGGCTTTGCACATCAAATTCTTCACGGCTCACAAAGTCCATCTCAGCAAGCTTGTTTTGTAGAACTTGCTTTGTTTTACCTTCGAGTGTGTCTGCTAGGTTTTTTACACCTTGTGGCATATTGCTAGTAATTTGCTTAGCAATTTCTTCAAGTTTTGCTGGGTTGATCATATTTGTCCCTTCGGCATTGCCTAAATGATAATAACTAATATTACCTTATACCCACGGTATTTAACACATGATCATCTTTACCTTAATTAATTAAGGCAATTGCTATGCTCGCTGTAATGGTTACGTTAAAATTGCGCGTCTTTTAAATTTCTTTGGTCGTTATGAAACTCAATCCTAAACAAGATGAAGCCGTAAAATATATTAGTGGTCCCTGCTTAGTACTCGCGGGCGCAGGCTCTGGTAAAACCCGTGTTATTACGAATAAAATCGCTTATTTAGTGAAAAAATGTGAGTACAAAGCGCGAAATATAGCCGCCGTTACTTTTACCAATAAAGCAGCCAAAGAAATGCGTGAGCGAGTACTGCAAACGCTCGGTAAACAAGACGCTAAAGGTTTATGGGTATCAACGTTTCATACACTCGGTTTAGAAATAATAAAAAAAGAGTTAAGCACATTAGGGTTTAAACCCGGCTTTTCGTTATTTGATGATCAAGATACCAATCAGCTTCTTAGTGAACTCACCGAAGACGAGCTCAAAAAAGACAAGGACTTACTTAAACTACTTAAAATGGAAATTGGCAGTTGGAAAAACGAATTAGTACTGCCAGAGCAAGCAATACGCGAAGCGCGTGATCCGCAAAAAGCATTGTTCGCGCAGTTATATGGGCGCTATCAAAACCAGCTGCGTGCTTATAATGCACTGGATTTTGATGATTTAATTATGATCCCTACTTTGTTACTTACTAATAACGCCACATCTCGTGAGCGCTGGCAGCAACGCTTTAAATACTTGCTGGTGGATGAGTATCAAGATACCAACACAAGCCAATATCAACTTGTTAAATTGCTAGTAGGCGAGCGTGCCCGTTTTACTGTGGTAGGTGATGACGATCAATCAATTTACTCATGGCGTGGTGCTCGCCCGCAAAACTTAGTGTTATTAGGTAAAGACTACCCAGGGCTTAGACTTATAAAGCTTGAACAAAACTATCGAAGTGCAGGGCGAATACTAAAAGCGGCTAACATTTTAATTGCCAATAACCCACATGACATAGAGAAAAAGTTATTTAGTGAACTAGGTTATGGTGAGCCGATTAAAGTAATAGGGTGCCGCGATGAAGAGCATGAATCTGAGCGTGTGGTTGCTGAAATAATTTCACATAAGTTTATGAAGCGAACCAGCTATAAAGATTACGCGATTTTATATCGTGGTAATCATCAAGCACGTGGCTTTGAAAAATCACTAATGAGTAACCGTATCCCTTATAAAATTAGTGGCGGTATGTCGTTTTTCGCTCGCTCAGAAATTAAAGATATTATGGCGTACTTACGCCTATTAGTTAATCAAGATGATGACAATGCGTTTTTACGTATCGTAAATACACCGCGACGCGAAATAGGCACGGTTACCCTTGAAAAGCTTGGTACGCTTGCTAATGAAAAGCACGCGAGCTTGTTTGCTACCTGTTTTGATAACGATTTAGGCTACAGACTAAAAGGGCGTGGCTTTAATGCGCTTGCTGGATTTGCACGCTGGGTTGTTGAGCTATCTGATAACGCAGTACGCGGTGATACGCTCGAAGCTGTTAAAGACTTAGTGCGTAATATTAATTACGAGGCATATTTGTACGAGTCGTCACCGAGTGCAAAAGCGGCTGAAATGCGTATGAAAAACGTATCAGAGCTGTATCGTTGGATAACAGATATGTTGACCGGTGATGCCGACAACGAACCAATGACATTAGCCGAGGTTGTTAGCAAGCTAACCCTTCGCGATATGCTTGAGCGTAACGAAGAAGAAGATGAAACCGATGCAGTGCACTTATCAACACTACATGCATCAAAGGGCTTAGAGTACCCGTACGTATTTATGGTGGGTATGGAAGAGGGTTTACTTCCGCATCAGGTAAGTATTGATGAGGACAACGTAGATGAAGAACGTCGCTTAGCTTATGTTGGTATTACTCGCGCACAGCAGGAGTTAACACTTACTTATGCAAAGATACGTCGTCAATTTGGTGAAACTTCACAAACTGAATTAAGCCGATTTGTACAAGAGTTACCGCAGGACGATCTTGCGTTTGAAAACAAAAAGGCGCCAAATACCCAAGCAGAGCGCATGGAAAAAGGCCAAGCAAGAGTCGCTAACTTACGAGCGATGTTTAAAAAGCCTGAGTAATACCTCAGGCTAACTTTATAAAGACTGGGTTGCTTGCACTTCAGGTAACTCAGAGCATACTAAAGCGTGTTGTTTACCTACAAAAAATGCCAAACCGTGTTTATCTAATAAAGCTCTAAAATTAAGTATTGATGGGCCTTTAGCAATGACCTTCATTGCTTTGAGCTTTGTAATTGCAAGCACGCCCTGTAGCTGAAAATCGTATCTTTCTTGTTGTAAAACACGTTTACTAAAGGTCGAGCTAAGTAGTAAATAATCAAAATTAATATCGGTTAGTAAATTAAGTTCGCACCTGTCTTTAGCAAAATTGTTTAAACCAATTGAATAACCAAGTTGTGATAGCGTTTTGAGGTTTTTTATTTGCGTTGCACATGCGTGGCGAATTTCTTGTTCATCAAACAATAAACAGAGTTGGCTTTGTCCTTGTTGTTTATTTAGCGTATCGGTAAATAAAACAAATTCGTGTTCCTCAAGTAGCAAACCAGAGCAAGGAACCAATGCCATAGCTACATTTGCAGTAATTGCTTGTGCATAGGCGCGTTGTAATAGTTGTAACTCTACTTGCAGATGCTGCTCTTTATCTGATGCAAACTTTTTCAAAATATCAAAGCTAGTAAAGCCAAGTATTGGGTGTTCACCAAATGCTTCAAATAAAGATTCAGACTGTTGTTGCTCATCAAGCGTAATTATTTCTGAGCTTCTAAAACTCATAGGTAATATATCAAGGTGATGTTGTGCTTTTAGAGTCTGCGCAGGTATTGATTGCGTTAATAGCGGATGAAATAACTCGTAACGATTTTTTCCTGAGTTTTTGGCGTGATACATGGCGGCATCGGCATCACGAATAATTTCATCTGTATGCGTATAGCTTTTCTTTGAGTAGGTTATCCCTATACTTGCGCCACTTTGTAAAGACTCACCTTTAAGATAAAAGGGTTTTTTCATTAAATCTATAATACGATTTGCAACATCTTCTGCTTGTTGAGGCTCAGTTAAATGGGTTAATAAAATAACAAATTCATCCCCGCCTAAACGTGCTAGTAAATCATGCTCGCGTATACATTGGGCAAATAACTCACTTACGTTAATTAAAAATTGATCGCCTGCATGGTGGCCAAGCTGATCGTTAATATCTTTAAATTTATCTAAATCGATAAACAAAACAGCAAAGTGGTGCTCAGGAAAACGTTGATAATGTTGTAGCGTTTTTTCGAGCTGAGTTAAAAATAGACTACGATTAGGCAAGCTCGTAAGTGAATCGTGATGTGCATCATGATAAAGCTGCTGCTCTATTTTTTTTCGCTCATCTATTTGCATTTGTAAGTGCAGATTAGTTTGACGCAATTCTTTGGTTTTTTCGTTTACTCTAAATTCGAGTTCTTGATGGCTTTTTGCAATTGCTTGATTGACGAGCTTTGTTTGTAAAACAGCTGCAATTTGATGCGATACAAAGGTAATTAACTCGCAATCATCTCGGCTGAAAATATGTTTGTTATCGTAGGCTTGGCAAACAATAAGGCCGATAACACCTTGAGCTGTTTTAAGTGGAGCGCCTAACCAGCTAGTGGCCATTTGCTCTTTTGGTACAGGTGCTGAACGTTGTACCACACCGCTTACTATTAATTCTTTTGCTCTACATGGGTGTATTAGTTGTGTTTCTTCGGTGCTTATTACCAGTTCGCTATAACCTTTAGCAAAGCGTCTTGGCTGTGTATTTTCTTTAAATTCATCTACGCAATAAGGAAAACTAATCCACCCTGTTTCTTTATCATAAAGCGCAATATATAAGTTTTCTGCGTAGGTAATTGTTTTTATTATTTCGTGTATCTTAAAATAAGCGTCATCAAGGTTTTTAGCTTGTGTTGCTATCTCAGATATTTTAAATAGAATTTGTTGGCGTTGAAGTGCGCGTTTACGCTGCTCTATTTCAAGGTTTAGTGCATCGTTACTTTGAGTGAGTGCGCGGGTGCGAATTTTAACTTCTGACTCAAGAAGCTCTCGTTTTTTTACACGCTCTATTGCTGTAGCCAAATAAAGCGACATAAACTCAAGTAATTGTATTTGCTGTGAGCTATAGCCTTGTTTTGTATCGTAACTTTGCGCTGCTAAAACACCGATAATATTATGTTCTTGGTAAACAGGTACGCCTACCCAATGTTCGGCAGGAGTGCCTAATGCTTTAAATAAACCTTCTGCTGCAGCATCTTGCATTTGCTGCTTGGTAAAACATGTGGTTTTACCCTGTTTAAATACATAACCCGTGGCGCCTTCATCAAAGCTATTTGATTGGTTAAGGGCGACGGCAATACCATCTTTTTCATCTGAAAAGTAAGAAAGCTCTAGTGATTGGCTGTATTGATTTAGCAGCACCACATAAAAACTTTTACTAGGTACGTACTTTTGTAAAATGTCATGGATGGCGGGGTATAGCAGGGTTAGCTCGGCCACAGTACTTGCCTGCTCTGATAATTGGATCAGGGCATTTTGTAAGTGATGTGATTGTTTGTATTTTTCGAGAAGCGCTCTAAGGCGTTTATTTTGATACGCCAATTTACTCGATACTGATAGTTTATCTTCCAATGATCTAACCGGCTATTTTTATTGTATAGTTATTAGCCTTATACTTTCACTTTTAGTGCTTATCGTCAAGTTGATATTCCTACTAAAGCAGTAGCTAGACACACTATTTTAGGCATTAAAAAAGGCTTACAGAAGTAAACCTTTTTTGTATATTTCAATCGAGCTTATTTAGATGTCATAAAGTCGATAGCAGCGCTAATCTCATCATCAGAACAATCCATACACGTGCCTTTTGGAGGCATAGCATTAAAGCCATTTAGTGCATGCTCAAGTAAAGTGTCTTTACCTTTAGCAATACGTGGAGCCCAATCGTCAGCCGATTTAGGCGCGCCTAGTGCACCAGTGCCGTGACATGCAAAACATGCACCTTGATATACTTGCTCACCAGAGCGAGGACCGGTAGGCGCCGCTGCAACTGCAGCTTTATCGCCTTCAAGGTATACAGCACCAACCGGCGCGAGACGTGCTTTAATTGCATCTTCAGTCATAGAGTTATCATATGGCTGTGCGTATGCAGTGGTTGCTAGCAATAATAATGCTGCAGCTGTTAATTTTTTCATTTTGCCTTGCTCACTTCGATTTGAACGTGATCAATCACGATTAAAGATGACGGAAATTAAACCGATTATAACTCTCTGGGCCAATTTATAAAATGCTAAGAGCCGTTTTTATTAATAAAACTGACTACTTTTTGCGTTAACGCAATAAAATTTAATTATTTACTGTTTTTTGTTAAGCAATTTAATAAGCGTAATCAGTCATACAATTAACTTTTTAGATCCTAAGATCAAAATCAATTTATTGATAATACGCTACTAACTAGTTTTGCGATCCCTGCGTCGGCTTCAAGAATCGATTCTGCCAACATGTAAGCAGGGGTGGTAACTAACTTATTTGGTTCATCGATAACTACACCGTCAACCGCACAATCTATATGTTTAGCGCCTAATGTGCTTAGCGCTTGTGCTGTCTCTACATCGTTACCAATAGTAAGTGCGGCGTTATCGTAAATAAATGGGATCAATGCGGGTGCAATACACATATAACCTGCGGGTTTACTTGCTTTTGCGAATGCTTTACACGCATAAAGTACGTCTTCATTAATATTTGCTTGCGCGCCTTTAATTGCAAAATCGCATAAGTTTTTTGCAGCACCGAAACCGCCAGGTACAATTAATGCGTCAAACTGAGTCACGTCTAGTTCAATCAGCGATTTAATGTCACCTCGTGCAATGCGAGCAGCTTCTGTTAATACATTGCGTTTATCAGGCATTACTTCACCTGTTAAATGGTTAATGGTATGAAGTTGTTCAATATCTGGTGCAAAACACTGATACGTTGCGCCATTTTTGGCTATATGTAATAAAGTTAAAATTGCTTCATTAATTTCACTACCATCGTACACACCAGACCCTGCTAATATTACTGCTACGTTTTTCATGCTTTTGTCCCCTAAAGTCTTTTTTATAAGTCGATCGGATGAAGTTTAACATGCTCAAAATTTCTCGCGAAAATAAATTTTTAGTACAAAAATCATTCGCAGTGCAAGTCGTTTTGCGGTTTATGCCATTTGCGATCACTTTGCCTTTAAAAAAATTATAAAGGATCGCTATGATCTTCGATCCATTGTGCTAGAATACTCCTCCGGTTATTTAAATGGACGCGAATAATCAAAGTGAATAACAACAGAAGCAGTCGTTAGAAAACCTTTTTCCACATTGGTTTAAAATAATAAAAAAAGAACCTCGTATTATCTTTTTTAAATTAAAACATACAGTTAAAGTATTTTCTAGGCATTTTATAATGCTTTGGAAGAATAGCTCGTGGCTGTTATCTACACACTTATCCACAGCTTGCTCTAGTTTTAATAACACGATAAACAGTAATTCACAGTCGTTTTATTTACTACCTTATGGCATGCTTATAATTACCTTAATTTTTTGCATTTAGGATCCAAATTCACCATGGCTCAGATCCCCGAAAACCCACTTATTTTAGTTGATGGCTCGTCATATTTATTTCGTGCTTATCATTCTCCGCCGCATTTAACTAATTCTAAAGGTGAGGCTACGGGCGCTATTTATGGCGTGATCAACATGCTTAAAAGCTTGATCAGACAATATGATCCCTCACACATGGTGGTTATATTTGATGCTAAAGGCAAAACGTTCCGTAACGATATGTATAGCGAATATAAGGCAAATCGCCCGCCGATGCCGGATGACTTACGTACGCAAATAGCACCAATACATAGCATTATCAAAGCGATGGGTTTTCCGCTAATTAGTATCGAAGGCGTTGAAGCTGATGATGTTATTGGCACATTTGCACGCATTGCAACTGAGCAAAAACGGCATGTCCTTGTCTCCACTGGTGATAAAGATATGGCGCAACTTGTAAATGAACACGTTACATTAATAAACACGATGACCGACAGTATTTCAGATCCTGTTACCGTAGTTGAAAAGTTTGGTGTAGGCCCCGAACTTATTATCGATTACTTGGCACTAATGGGCGATAAGGTCGATAATATCCCAGGTGTTGAAGGCTGTGGTCCAAAAACGGCCGTTAAGTGGTTAGAGAAATATGGCTCGTTGCAAGGTGTAATGGATCACGCAAGTGAGATTAAGGGTAAAATAGGTGAAAAGTTAGCTGCAGCTCTCGATCATCTGCCTTTAAGCTACGAGCTTGCAACAATTAAGTGCGATGTTGAAGTTGAATCAGATCTTGATACGTTCAAACTACAAGAGCCAAATAAAGACGAATTAATTGCACTATATGGTGAGTGCGAATTTCGTCGTTGGTTAGCTGAGTTACTAGATAACCCTAAAGATGCAGAAACACATCTAGCTGTACCTACCGAAGCCACTGAATTACCAAAAGTAGAAGATGCCCATTACGAAACTATTTTAACGCAAGCGCAATTTGATACGTTAATAGAGCAATTAAATAGTGCCGAGTTATTTGCATTTGATACAGAAACTACCAGCCTTGATTACATGAAAGCGCAATTAGTGGGTATGAGTTTTGCCGTAAAAGCAGGTGAAGCTGTGTATTTACCTCTAGCGCATGACTACCCGGGTGCGCCTGAGCAATTAAGTCTGGAATTTGTAATGCAAAAGCTAGGTCCAATTTTGGCCGATGAAAACAAAGCTAAAGTAGGGCAAAACCTTAAATACGACAAAAGTGTATTAGCGAATGCAGGTTTTGCGCTAAATGGTATTAAGTTTGACACCATGCTTGAGTCATACGTATTTAATAGTGTGGGTACACGCCACGATATGGACTCGCTAGCACTTAAATATCTAGGTCATAAAAATATTAGCTTTGAAGATATTGCTGGCAAAGGTAAAAAGCAACTTACCTTTAACCAAATTGAACTTGAAAAAGCTGCGCCTTACGCTGCAGAAGATGCCGATATTACTTTACGCCTACATGAAGTGCTTTGGCCAAAAATAGCGGCTGATGAAAAGCTAAAATCTGTATTCGAAGATATAGAAATGCCACTTGTTAGTGTGATTTCTGATATTGAACGAACCGGTGTTGCAATTGATAGCAATATGCTTGCAGCACATAGCCAACGATTAGGCGAGCGTTTAATTGAGCTTGAAAAAGAAGCATTTGAAATAGCAGGCGAACCATTTAATTTAAGCTCTCCTAAGCAACTACAAGTATTGTTGTTTGAAAAGCTTGGCCTGCCTATTATCAAAAAAACACCTAAAGGTGCACCTTCTACCGCAGAAGAAGTATTGCAAGAGCTTGCTCATGATTATCCACTACCTAAAGTAATTATAGAGCATCGTGGTTTATCAAAGCTTAAATCGACTTATACTGATAAATTACCATTAATGGTGAATGAGAAAACCCAGCGTGTACATACGTCATATCATCAGGCAATTACAGCAACGGGGCGCTTGAGTTCAACCGATCCTAATTTACAAAATATTCCTATTCGTTCAGAAGAAGGGCGTCGAATTCGTGAAGCGTTTATAGCTGCAGATGGTTACAAAATTGTCGCTGCCGATTACAGCCAAATTGAGCTGCGTATTATGGCGCACCTTTCACAAGACAAAGGTCTATTAAATGCATTTGCTAACGGCTTAGATGTACACAGTGCAACTGCCGCTGAAGTATTTGGTGTAGAGCTTGATGATGTAACTACCGATATGCGCCGCAAGGCGAAAGCAGTAAACTTTGGCTTAATTTACGGTATGTCTGCATTTGGTTTAGCACGTCAACTAGATGTGCCGCGCCACGAAGCGCAGCATTACATAGATAAATACTTTGAGCGTTTTCCTGGTGTATTAGAGTACATGGAAACAACACGCGAAAAAGCAGCTGAAAATGGCTACGTTGAAACAATATTTGGTCGCCGCCTACATTTACCAGAAATAAACGCACGTAATGGCGCGCGCAGAAAAGGAGCCGAACGTGCTGCTATAAACGCACCAATGCAAGGTACTGCTGCTGATATTATTAAAAAAGCAATGCTGAGCGTTAACCGCTGGGTACACGAACAGGCGCCAAATACGATTAAGCTACTAATGCAAGTACACGATGAATTGGTATTTGAAATTAAAACAGACTGCGCACCTGAATACACAAAACATATTTGTGAGCTGATGTCGCAAGCTGCAGCGCTTGATGTGCCGCTTATTGTTGAAGCCGACGAAGGTGACAACTGGGAACAAGCCCATTAATGCAATTTGAGCATTTTAATTAAAGCGCCTTTTGGCGCTTTTTTTATGTTTAATAAAAATGGCGAATAACAGCTATTTAATTAGCTATATGCAAGCTTTAGTTAAAATAAGGTTAATTTAAGCAACTATTTGTATTAAATAGTTATATGTTCGTCAATTCGAGCTGTTTTACAGGAATATGATTGTATTTTAATGCGTGCTTTTGTTAAAGTCCCGCCTGTCCTATCCTGTAGGACATCCTGTTGATGATGCATCTGAAAGGGTGCAACAAATTGATAGCTTCTCCCCAGTTTGCTATACCGGCCTACCAACTTGTTTGGTGGGCCGTTTTTTGTTTTACGCCTAAAAATCCTATCTAATTAATTCTTTTTTGCGCTATACCAATTGTATTGTGCATTCGTCACTTCGAGGTGGTTTGGGTACATCGCAGGTGATACCATCGAAGTGCTATCATTTTTATTCTTTTCATTTTATTACTAAGGAGTGCGTTATGTTTAAAGCATTAGCTATTGCAGGTTTTTCTTTATCAAGTTTAGTTATTTCTAATGTTGCTCAGGCTAATTGGCAGCTAGTGAATGATAAAAGCCAACTAAGCTTTGTTTCAATTAAAAAAGATTCGATTGCTGAAGCTCACCATTTTACTAACCTTGAAGGTATGCTTTCTGATAAAGGTGAGTTTAGCGTTAATGTTGATTTAACATCAGCCGAAACTCTAATCCCTATTCGTAATGAGCGTTTAGCTACATTTTTATTCGAAGCGGCTAAATTCCCCAATGCTGTTTTAACTGCAAATTTAACTAAAGAGCTAAGTAATATCAAAAAGCCTGGTCAATATGTATTGAAGGGTATTACAGCTGAGCTTGATTTTCATGGTAATAAAAAACCATTGGCAATTGATGTACTCGTTAACAGCACGCAAAGTGGTGATTTAACGGTATCATCATTAACACCTATTATTATTAATAGTGATGATTTTGGTGTAACCGAAGGCGTTAAAAAGCTGCAAGAGCTAGCGGGCTTGCCTTCAATTGCAACAGCTGTGCCTGTTACATTTGCAATAACACTTAAAAAACAGTGATTTCTTTAAGTGAGCTTAGCAAGCGATTAAGCGAGCCAAGCAAACCTTTTGATAGTTGGCAGCCTAACCATTGTGGGGAGCTGCCAATTGTTATTAATAATGAAGGGAAATGGTTTTACGATGGCAGCGAAATAACACGCCCAGCCATGGTGAAGCTGTTTGCTTCTGTATTGTGTAAAGAAGGTGAGCAATTTTATTTAAAAACCCCTGTCGAAAAAATAACAATAACGGTTGAAGATGCGCCGTTTATTATTGTTGATTGGCGCTTTGAAAATACAGCGCAAGGGCAAGTGTTGTGTTGTATTGATAATTTAGCTAGGCAGTGGTTAGTGAGCGCTCAGCAGCCCTTGCATATAAAAGACTACAATGGTTCAAAGGTGCCTTATTTAAAGCTACCGTATGGTTGTAGTGCGCGAGTTTCACGCAGTGTATTTTATCAGTGGGCTGAAAAAGCCGAGTCTGATAAGCTCGGCTATTTTATTAAATCTGCAGGAAAGCAGTTTTATTTATCGTAACGCCAGCGTTTAAGCCTCTGGGTTGGTTTCGTCTGTGATTGTTTCATCGCTAGGTGGTACAGCAATAACAGGACCTAAAAACCATTCATCTAGCTTTTTAGCTACTTCTGGTAAACCGGTGCCCTTTAATGATGAAAACGCATGAACTGTAATATCCCCATCAAGCGTGCTTAATTCACGGCGAACTTGCAGTACTTGTGATTTACGAGGGCCTTGCTTTAGTTTGTCGGCTTTAGTTAATAGTGCCAATACTGGAATCTCACTACCAATTGCCCAGTTAATTAAATCACGGTCTAAATCTTTTAATGGATGACGAATATCCATTAAAATAACAATACCTTTTAAGCTTTGACGCTTTTGCAGATATTCACCTAACGACTTTTGCCATTTCTTTTTCATTTCGATTGGTACTTTAGCAAAGCCATAGCCTGGTAAATCGATAAGGCGCATATCGTCAACATCCGCTAAATCGAATGTATTGATTAGCTGAGTACGTCCAGGTGTTTTACTTGTACGTGCTAGCTTCTGATCGGTTAATGCATTTAATGCACTCGACTTACCTGCATTGGAGCGACCGGCAAACGCAACTTCAATTCCCGTATCAGCAGGTAATTTAGTAATGTCGGGAGCGCTTGTTACGAAAGACGCAGTATTATATTTGATACGAGATTTGAGCACAGGCTCTCCTAAAACTTAAAAAAATAACATTGAGTAAACCAAATTCACTCAGGGCGCGTATTTTATACTATAAAGGATGTATTAAAAAGCGTATTTAACCACCTAAAAACAGCACCTATGGTACATTTAAAACATGTTAAAGCTTAATCTAAGTCAAAACCCTGTAAATTATAAGCTTAATATGTGTAGAAAACGTGCCAGAGAATTTATTATCGTGTAGAATATATGTATTACAACATCACGATTGTAGATGATACAGGGTCGGAAACAGAGAATTCACCATGAAAAAAATAGCACTATCTTTAACAATATTGCTTGGTGCGTTGTCAGCAAGCAACGCAACAGCATTTGATGGCGATGTAAACGCAGGTAAAGAAAAATCAGCAACGTGTGCGGCTTGTCACGGCCCAGACGGTAATGCACCGGTTAATATTTACCCTAAAATTGCAGGTCAACATCCAGATTATATCCTTAAGCAACTTCAGGATTTAAAATTAGGTATGACGTCAGGCGGCAAAGAAGGGCGTATGGATCCAGTAATGAGCGCTATGGCTATGCCACTTAGCGAGCAAGACATGAAAGATCTAGCTGCTTATTTTTCTTCAATCAACATGACTGAAGGTGCTACACCTAAAGATGTTGTTGAAGTTGGCGAAATGCTCTTTAAAGCAGGCGATGCGGAGCGTGGGATTCCATCATGTGCAGCATGTCATGGTCCACGTGGTAACGGTTCATCACTTGCTAAGTTTCCAAAAATTTCTTTTCAGCATCCTGGATATATCAAGTCTCAACTTGAAAAATTCCGTGATGGAACTCGTCACAATGACTTAAATGGCATGATGGGCGATATAGCGAAGAAATTAACAGATAAAGATATTGAAGTACTTTCTCAGTACTTAGGTGGTTTACACTAAAGTCGTATTTATTTAGCAATTAATAATAAATACACTACAATGTTTTACAAAAAGCAGCCCAGGCTGCTTTTTTTGTGTGCAAAATTAACGATATCACCCGTTTAAATGTAAGACATTGACCATGCGTGAGTGTGAGAAAAGTCTTCTTTTTATTTTTTATTCATCATTAACCTATTGTATTTTATTGTTTATTTGATTTTAAAATGTAATAAGTATAATAAAAGTTATATAAACCAGTTGTAACAAAATCATTAACGAGTAAATTAACCACTGTCGCAAAAGAACAATAACAAAACGGAAACAAGCTATAAGGAAAGTGGCGCGGCATGACTACATAGCACAAGATTGGTGCTACTAAAGGAAATAATAAAAAAGTGTCAGGATGACCGAAAATAATAAAAAACTCATGGAAGTTTAATAACAAAAACAAAATGGAATGTAACAAGGAACGTAAAAATAATAACAATACGGACTGATAATAATAAAAATAATAAAGACTAAAAAAAGTCGAAGGGAGAAGTGTCCAGATAATGGCGCTCAGATTAGCAGGCGGTAGAGATGTTTTCTCTACCGCCTTTTTATTTGTCCTGTTACAATACCCACCGTTTAAAATTAGCGATTAATTAGCTAAGGCGCTTTTAAATGAGAAACCCAACCTCTATAGCGCAAACTGAATTCTTCTGGCTAGGCCAGCACTGCGATGCCCATTAATTTGCGCTTCGCTCAAAACCTCTTAAGTGAGATGATCAAGATATGAGTAGAACTAAAAAGTCACGCAAAAGCCCAGCAAACGGACCTGTTCGTTTAAGCCAAGATAAGCTTAAAGAAATGCGCGCATTAAAAGAGCAGCGAGTTAAAAAAACCAAAGGCGCAAAGCCCGGTTCTCGTAATGCGCCAGATTTACTAGATAGCGAAAGCCAAAATAGTAATCACGCGCCTAAAGATAAGCGTGTAGGCAGTAAAAAGCCTGTGCCGTTAATCGCAACCGCGCCAGAGCCTAAAGTTGAAATGAAACGCAACTTAAAGCCAACTATTGAGCTGAAAAAAGTAATCGAGCCTGAATTTACACCTGAACAAGAGCTAGAAGCACTTGAGAATGATGAACGTTTACTTAAATTAGTAGAGCGTCATGAAAAAGGTGAAATGCTAACAGGTAAAGATGCTAAGTACTTTAATAGTCGCATTGCCCGTCATCAGGCGTTATGTGAAATTCTTGGTATTGAAGATGAGGACGAAGACGAGTTTGAAGATGACCTTGAAAGCCAAGGCAATTCTGATTTCGATCAATACTTATCTGATGATTTAGCCAACGAATGGTTAGATGAAGACGACAAATAGTAAGGATAAATAATGAGTACCTCGGTAATTTTAGCCTTACTTTTAGGCGCTGCTATCATAGCTGGTTTGGCATTTTATGCGGGTCAGTTGCTGTATAAGTTAAATGCGCAAAAAAAGTTAATTGCTAAAACGCAGGCTGAACAAAAGCAAAAGCTTGAAAAGTCGCGTTTAAAGCGAAACGCAAAACTAGCCGATAGTATTCATTTAATCGCACGTGCAATGAATGAAGAGCAGTGTGAGTTTTCTGAAGGCTGTTTACGTATTTGGGTACTTATGTCTCAGTATGCCTTTGAAAGCGAGCGTGATTTAACGACGCAGTATCCTGGTATTTATAAAATGTATCAGGTAGTTAAAGAAATGCCGACGCACGATGCACGTAAAAAATACTCTAAAAAAGAGATTTTTAAGCTAGATAAGGCTCGCTGGCAAGCTGAAAAAACACTTAAAGATGAAGTTAAAGCGGATTGCGCTAAAATTATTATCGAGTTTAAAGCCGCTCCAGGTAGCGATAAAGTCGTTTTTAATTAAAGCTACAACTTAAATACAAAAAGCAGACCTAGGTCTGCTTTTTTTGTGCCGATGTATTTATTATCCAGAGTTCAGGCTAAATCACCCTTGAAAAGCGCGTTGCGTTAATTTGTTTTTGTAAGTGAGCATCGAAGCACATACAAATAATACGAATGAATAAGTTCCCGCGTGGTGTTACGCTAATTTTATTATCAATTATAGTGACTAGTTCATCTTTTATAAGTGGCGCCAGCGCTACTAATGCATCCTCAAAGTAGTCATTAAATATAAGCGCGTGTTTTTCACTAAAGTCTTGTATATCTAATTCAAATTGGCAAATGAGCTGTTTAATTGCATCAGCACGAATTACATCATCATGTGTTAAGTGCATTCCTTTATTAAGAGCACTACCGCTTTGTGTTTCTACGTTGTGGTAATAATGTTTTAATTCTTTTTGATTTTGTAAAATGGCGGTGCCGATTTGTGAAATTGATGACACGCCTAGACCTAATAAATCACAATTTCCATGGGTTGTATAACCTTGAAAGTTACGATGTAACTTGCCTTCATTTTGCGCAACAGCTAGTTCATTATCAGTTTTTGCAAAATGGTCCATACCAATAAATTGATAGCCTGCTTGCGTCATCTGCTCCAGCGTATTTTTAAACATGGTGAGCTTATTATGAGCACAGGGTAAATCTGCATCTTTAATCTTACGCTGTGCAGCAAAGCGCTCTGGTAAATGCGCGTAGTTAAACACTGATACTCTGTCAGGGCTTAACTCAATAAGTTGCTCTATAGTTTTCTTAAAGCTCTCTGGCGTTTGCAGAGGAAGCCCGTAAATCATATCTGCATTAATAGATTGAAATCCCAGCTCGCGAGCTTGTGTAATTAATTGCTTAACGGTATCTGCATTTTGCGGGCGATTAACAGCAAGTTGCACGTCGTCGTTAAAGTCTTGAATCCCAAACGAGACGCGGTTAAAGCCAAGCATTCTTAAATCAACAAGCATATTATCGGCAAGTGAGCGTGGGTCTATTTCAATACCGCGCTCTGTTGTGCATGTAAAATTAAAGTGTTGTTCTAAAAGTTTAATTAAACGGGTCATTTGTTTTGCGGTTAAAAAGGTGGGAGTACCGCCACCTAAATGCAATTGCTCAACCGTGTAGCTTTTAAATAAAGGCGCTTGGGCAGTAATTTCTTTTGCTAAAAAGTCGAGATACGTATCTGCCTTAGATTGATGACGGGTAATTATTTTATTACAGCCACAGTAGTAGCAAAGCTGACTACAAAACGGGATGTGAATATATAAAGAAAGAGAGCGACTTGTTGACGATTCTATAGCGCTTAGTAGGTCTTGTTGCTGGTACCCGTCACGCAGTGATAAAGCTGTGGGATAAGAGGTATAACGCGGACCAGACACATTATATTTGTTTATTAGGGTTTCATCCCATTGTGGAAGTTTAATCATCACGCGCACCTAAGTATTTATTTATTGGGGATTATAAAAAAGTACTCAGGAAGGCGGTTTGATCTATAACAAAAAAGGTGCCGAAGCACCTTTTTTAATAAAATATAACTTAATACGACCTAATTAATACGTAATAGTATGAGCATCTTTAAGGTATTGAAATAATTCTTTATAACCTTTACCCGGCTTTTCAGCTTTCGCTTCTTTTGCCGCATTTCGAACCAATTGGCGCATTTGTTGACGATCAAGAGATGGAAACTGCTCAATAGTCTCATTGATAAGGTCATCACCTTGCTCAATTAAATCTGAACGTAATTGCTCAATTTTTTTGACCAATACTTCAGCTTGGTTATTTTTATTAAGCATCACATCGATAATCGCTTTAATATCATCAATGTTTTCTACAGTACGCAGTGTTTTAGCGATGTAATTTAAGTGGCGGCGATACGCGTCGCTTTTGTTACTTATTTTATCAGCAACAACCATCGCTTCTTTTAAATCGTCATTTAATGGCAGGCGTTCGCGCTGTTTTTTACCCATTTTGGCAATTTCAGTACCTAACTGATGAAACTCTTGCGCTTCGCGTTTAAGCTCCGTTCTTGATACATATTCAATTTCTTCTTCAATTTCAGCAGGCTTGCCTTTTTTCTTTGCCATGGGGTGCTCTTAAATAAAAATAACTTTTGCCATTATACATGAATATGATACTTAGGAATATTAGCTGATGTGATGCATTGAGTGTGTTAGCATTTAAATATAAGAAATGCGTGCATTATGCCTCTAAGGCTCAGGACTTAATTTATGAAAAGCCAACAAAACGATCCAATTTATTCTCAAATATCGCAAGTTAAAGATGCGGTAGCAGAAGTACTCGAACATGCTAAAAAATTAGGCGCTACAGCTGCAGAAGCTGCGATGTCTAGCACGTCTGGTTTATCGGTTAGTACACGAATGGGTGAAGTAGAAACCATTGAGTTCAACCAAGACGGCGGCTTAGGCATTAGTGTATATGTTGGTAATAATAAAGGCTCGGCGTCAACTGCTGACTTAAATCCAAAAACATTGCGCACGGTAGTCGAAAAAGCGATTGATATAGCCAAATTTACATCTGATGATCCATTTAACGGCGTTGCTGATAAAGAGTTACTTGAATTTAATCCTAAAGATTTAGATTTATATCATCCTTGGGATGTAAGTCCTGAGGAAGGCATTGAGCTTTGTCATGCTGCTGAGCAAGCTGCATTAAATGCAGATGAGCGTATTGTTAACTCTGATGGTGCGAGTTTTTCATCGCATCAGGGATTACGTGTTTATGGTAACAGCCACGGTTTAATTGCAGGCTTTCCGCGCACTCGTCATAGTATTAGTACTATGGTAATAGGTAAAGATGGCGAACACATGCAGCGCGACTCTGCTTATACAGTTGCTCGCGATCAGGCTGGTTTAAATGATGCGGCGGCAGTGGGTCTTGAAGCGGCAGCTGAAACCTTAGCTAAATTAAACAGCCAAAAGTTAGGCACAATGAAAGTGCCTGTTATTTTTAGAGCCGATATTGCAAATTCATTGTTTGGTCACTTGGTGTCGGCAATTGGTGGTGGCGCGCTTTATCGTAAATCAAGTTTTTTACTTGATAGCTTAGGTACTCAGGTATTTAGTCATTGTGTGAATATTGCTGAGCGCCCACATATTTTAAAAGGGTTGGCATCGTCACCGTTTGATAGCGAAGGTGTTAAAACATTCGATAGAGAAATAATTCAAGGTGGCGAGTTACAAACCTATTTATTAGCAAGTTATGCCGCACGCAAAATGAATATGACGCCAACAGGGCATGCTGGCGGTATACATAACTGGCTCGTTGAGCAAACTCATAACGATTTAACTGCACTATTAAAAACCATGGGTACTGGCTTATTAGTTACAGAGCTAATGGGGCAGGGCGTAAATACCGTAACGGGTGACTACTCTCGTGGTGCTGCAGGTTTTTGGGTTGAGAATGGTGAAATTCAATATCCGGTAAGTGAAATTACTATTGCTGGTAATTTAAAAGACATGTTTAAAGGTATTTCCGCCATTGGTGGTGATATAGAACGCCGTGGTGGTATTCAAACAGGCTCAGTATTAATCGAGCAAATGCAAATAGCCGGCGCGTAGTATTAATACGCAGTGTATACTTAGACCCAGAGTATTATCTTTGGGTCTAAGTGAGTTTTTACGAGGTGTAAAATGGCTAAAGATAGATATGCACCAAAACCGCTAACCGATATTATGGCGGGGTTAAATAATCGTTTATCGGCTTATGCAGGCAAAAGCCAAGCACTTGATACACAGCAAACCTTATTAAAAGATTTTTTAGGCCCTAAATTGGGTGATAAATGCCGAGTTAGTAATTACCGAGACGGCACGCTAATGATAGAGGCGGTATCTGCGCCTATCGCGCTTAGGCTTAATTATTTAAAAATGGATATGCTTTCACACTTTAGAGCAGCTGGAATGGCAGAGCTTGGACAAATAAAAATAACTGCAAATCCTCAAGCAACTCAGCGATTAAGTACCGCGAATAAATCGGGCAGCCCTACAGTTACCAACTCTCGGAAAATGAGTGAGCAAACCGCTAATTACTTAAATGCGATAGCGGCTTCTGCCCCCCCTTCATTAAAAGAAAAACTAGAGCGTTTAGCGCTCCACGGGAAGAATAAAAGTTAGCCTTAGCCACCCGCTATATTGTTATTGGTAGGGCTATTTTTGCAGCTCACCGCATTCAAAATACTTTGTTACATATTCCATTTTATTGTTGGTCTAATGAGGTTTATGATACTGCGTGGTGTGCTTTATTATTTAAAGCTCCCTTGATACCCATTCCATTAAGTAAAAGCGTACAGGCAGTGCTATTTTTACTCCTGCTATATTCAAGAATTTAATGGAGTTGGTATGTGATACCAACCTGCATAAATCTTTGATCAATTTAACGAATTAAATTGCACTATAACGTCGTTAAAAATTTTTTATTTAGAACAACTAGATACAAAAACTTTTGCTTAGTTCTAGCGTAATTTTCTTAACGTTAATTAGACCCCATACATAAGCAGATTGGTATGATTTAATTCTAACTAACAAACGGAATCATTATGAATAAAGTAACAATGGCCGCTGCGAGCATAGCGCTTGCACTTGGTCTAGTAGGTTGTGGTGAAAAACAACAAGAAGCTAAAGTAACCGACACTCCTGTAGTAACAGCACCCGCTGAAAAGCCACTAGAGCTTGGTATTGAACTAGCGAATATGGATAGTTCAGTACGCGCACAAGACGATTTTTATTATCATGTAAATGGACAGTGGTTAGCAAAAACTGAAATACCAGGTGATAAGTCTAACTACGGTTCTTTTTCGCAGCTATATGATGAGTCACAAAAAGCGATGAAAATTGCCCTTGAAAACGCAGCCGCGAATAAGGCCGCTAAAAAAGGCAGTGATGAGTATAAAATTGGCGCATTTTATAAAAGCTACATGAATCAATCTGCGCGTAATGAGCTAGGTATTACGCCATTACAACCGTCATTAGATACAATTGATAGCGTTAAATCTAAAGCTGACTTAGTGGGTTTAATGGCTAAAATTCAAAAACAAGGCGGTACTTTACCGTTTGGTTGGTTTGTAAATAACGATGCTAAAAACTCGAGCGAGTATGCATTGTATTTATCTCAGTCGGGCCTAGGTTTACCAGATCGTGATTATTACTTAAACGATGACGAAAAATTCACTAAAATTCGCGCTTCTTACGAGCAATACATCACAGATGTTTTAGCAAAATCAGGCGTTAAAAATGCAGCAGAAGCTGCCAAGAGCGTACTTGCATTTGAAAAAACACTAGCTGATGCTCAATGGAGCCGTGTGCAAAGCCGTGACGCAACTAAATCTTACAACAAGATGACAGTAGCAGACGCAAGCAAGTTGATGGGGGAGCTTGATTTAGCTGCATTCTTTAAAGATGCAGGTGTGAGTGCAAGTGATATTATTGTACGTCAACCAAGCTACTTAGAAGCACTTGCTACTATTTATAAAGATACTGATTTAGCGACGTGGAAAAACTACTTAAAATTTCATTTTGTAAGTGGTTATGCAGAGCTACTTAGCGAAGATTTAGTTAACCTTAACTTTGACTTTTACAGCACAACACTTCGTGGCGTAGAAGAACAAGCACCTCTTTGGAAGCAAGCGGTTGATGCATCTAACAGTGTACTAGGTGAGATTTTAGGTAAGGTATACGTTAAAGATAACTTCCCCCCAGAAGCTAAAGCACGCATGGAAGAGTTAGTTGATAACGTAATTAAAGGTTATGGCGTTGCTATCGAAAATCTTGAGTGGATGAGCCCTGAAACAAAGCTTGCAGCGAAAGAAAAATTAGATAAATTTACGCCTAAGATTGGTTACCCAGACACGTGGAAAGATTACTCAGAGCTAGAGATTAACTCAGATGAGCTAGTAGGTAATTACATCCGTTATAGCGAATGGGCATACGCAGATATGATTGCTAAATTGGGTAAACCAGTTGATCGCTCTGAATGGCACATGACTCCGCAAACAGTCAATGCTTATTACAACCCAGTAAACAACGAAATTGTATTTCCAGCCGCTATATTACAACCACCATTCTTTAATTTAGAAGCGGATGATGCTGTAAACTACGGCGCAATTGGCGCGGTAATTGGGCATGAGCTTGGCCACGGTTTTGACGACCAAGGTGCTAAATACGACGGTGACGGTAACTTACGTAACTGGTGGAGTGAGACTGACCTTAAGCAATTTGAAGAGCGTACAGCGGCTTTAGTTGCACAGTATAACGAATATAAACCATTTGAAGATGCAAGTGTTAATGGTGAGCTAACGCTTGGCGAAAACATTGGTGACTTAGGTGGTTTAACCGTTGCGCATAAAGCGTATATGCTATCTTTAGGTGATAAAAAATCACCCGTGATAGATGGTTACACAGGCGATCAACGCTTCTTTATGGGTTGGTCACAAATCTGGCGTCGTAACTACCGCGATGAAGAGTTGCGTAATCGTTTATTAACAGACCCTCATTCACCAAGCCACTACCGTGTAATCGGTATCTTGTCGAACATGCCTGAGTTTTACGAAGCGTTTGACGTAAAAGAAGGTGATAAAATGTATATCAAACCAGAAGATCGCGTAAAAATCTGGTAATTGCATTGCTATAAATAACAAAAAACCAGTAAGTTTTTAGCTTACTGGTTTTTTTGTATCTTGAATTTGTTCATCGACTAAGCACGCGTGCATCCATTCTTCGTTACTCAGTATGCTTTTATAAAGCGCGAGTTGGTTTTGTGCTCGCTCTAAATTATGCTCTGCATGAGATACTTTAAAGTACACATCGTTATTTAAGTAATCAGTTAAAAAGCGCACACTTAACATGAGCGGCATTATTTTAGCGCCTAATAATAAGCTTTCTTGCTCTAGTATACTCATGCTGCTTTTTAATGGCGTTACATAGCCTTTTACAATGGCTGAAAATATATCTTTTCGAATAACAACGTTGTGTAAGTTTGTTGAATCCTCGGCTTCGGGGGAGCAAAATGTACGTACCATGTCGCCAAAGTCATAAAGCCAAAATCCTGCCATGCAGGTGTCTAAATCAATAACTGCTTTTGCTTTGTGAGTTGTATTACAAAACAGCATATTATTTATTTTTGTATCGTTATGACACACTCTAAGCGGTATGTGTTTAGCTACCTGACTAAGCTCAGTAATTAAATGCTGCTGCGTTAAGCAATATTCTATTTCGTCAGCGCAGTGCTTTACTCTATTAACTACGTTGTTAGTGATTGCGGTATTTAATTGCTCAAAGCGCATCGCTAAGTTATGAAAATCAGGGATTACAGTGTGTAGCTGTTGCACATCAAAATCTTGTAATGCATGAGCAAATACGCCAAAGGCGTAAGCCGCTTGCTCGCTCTGCTGGGTATTTTTAACAACGTCTTCGCTGTAGCTATCGCTAATATAGTTAAGGACGCGATAATACGCATTATCAATTTTTATTAAGTGTTCGTCGTTTTGTGTAGTTATATGTTTGATTATTTCAAGCGGGTAATTATTTTGCAGTTGTTTAGCATTTAAATGCTGCTCAATTAGTTTTGCATTACTCACTAACTGAGCAGGGTTTTTAAATACCTCAGTATTAAGTTTTTGCACAATAAATTGTTTATCAATACTTGTAAGTAGCCATGTACTATTTATATGACCGCTACCAATCGCACTAACTTGAGTTAACTCAGGGGGCAGTGCTAACAGTTCGCTTAGCTTATTTTGTATTGAGATATTCATTGTGCTCACTTATGCCCTTTTTTATGCGTATCGGGCAACTATTTTTTCGATAATTTCAGCATTCGCTTCAGGAAAATCATAATTTTCTAATTCAGTAATTGCTACCCATTCGCTAGGTTGCCCTTCAGCGCCATGTGCTTCACCGCTAAAGTTACTTACTACGTGTACATCTAATTTAACGCATTTATCGCCGTAGTCATGTTCAATCACCATCAATTGGCTAGAGCTGTGAATGGTTAGTCCAACTTCTTCAATAAGCTCGCGTTTAAGTGCAACAAACACACTTTCTCCAGCTTCAACTTTACCACCAGGAAATTCCCATAAACCGCCTTGATGTTGTTCATCTGCACGTTTACAAATGAATATAGCGTTATTTTTCTTAATAACACCAACAGCTACATGTACAATTTCTATAGTCATTACTTTAAAACTCCATAAAAAAAAGCGACGCTAGCGCCGCTTTTTAATAAGCTACTGACAATATTGGGTTATTTTAATTTACCGCAACACTGTTTGAATTTTTGACCTGATTTACAAGGACAAGGGTCATTACGACCTACTTTTGGTTCTGTACGAGCCATTACTGTCGCTGTTTCTGGCGCTTCGCCACCTACGTGCTCAGCTTCTTCATGTTGGTATTCGCGAGGAGCATTTTCACTTTTACGGTGTTGCTCTTCTACTTTTTCAACATCTTCTTCTGCGCGTACTTGTACTTTACTTAGAATGCTTACAACATCTACTTTCAAGTTTTCAAGCATTTCGGAGAACAGCTCAAACGATTCACGCTTGTACTCTTGCTTAGGATTCTTTTGCGCGTAACCACGTAAATGAATACCTTGGCGTAAATGATCCATTGCAGCAAGGTGATCTTTCCAATGCTGATCAAGACTCTGTAGCATAATCGCTTTTTCGAATTGACGTAAAACAGAATCGCCAACTTGCTCTTCTTTTTGCTTGTATGAATGCTCAACCGCCTGCTCAATACGCTCACGAAGCTTTTCTTCGTATAGTTTATTGTCATCTGCTAACCACTGAGTAATAGGTAACTCAATTAAGAAGTCTTGTTTTAAACGCTCTTCAAGGCCAGGAATGTCCCACATTTCAGCAAGGCTTTGCGGTGCAATGTACTGATCAATTGTATTGCTAAGTACGTCACCACGAATTGCAGTAATAGTTTCTGAAATATCACCTTCTTCAAGTAGTTCGTTACGCTGAGAGTAAACAACACGACGTTGATCGTTTGCTACATCATCGTACTCAAGTAGTTGCTTACGAACGTCGAAGTTACGTGCTTCTACTTTACGCTGTGCATTTTCAATCGCACGGTTTACCCATGGATGTTCAATTGCTTCACCGCGTTGCATGCCTAATTTACGCATCATGTTAGTCATGCGCTCACCGGCAAATATACGCATTAGCGCATCGTCCATCGATAAGTAAAAACGGCTTGAACCAGCATCACCTTGACGACCAGAACGACCACGTAATTGGTTGTCTATACGACGAGATTCGTGACGTTCAGTACCAATGATATGTAAACCGCCGGCATCAATTACTGCATCATGGCGAATTTTCCAAGCTGCTTTAATTTCAGCAATTTGCTCATCAGTTGGGTTTTCAAGTTTTTCAACTTCACTGTTCCAGTTACCACCTAACACGATATCGGTACCACGACCGGCCATGTTTGTTGCAATTGTTACTGTTCCTGGTAGGCCAGCATCTGAAACGATGTCAGCTTCTTGCGCATGAAATTTAGCATTAAGTACATTGTGCTTAATTTTTTCTTTGCGTAAAAACTGCGATAAATACTCAGAGCTTTCAATTGAAATAGTACCAACAAGCACCGGTTGTCCACGGTCTTGGCAGTCTTTAATATCAATTAAAATAGCTTCGTATTTTTCTTCTTGCGTTAGGTAAACTAAATCGGCGCGATCATCACGAATCATCGGCTTATTAGTTGGCATAACAACGGTATCAAGGCCGTAGATTGACTGAAATTCAAATGCTTCAGTATCGGCTGTACCTGTCATACCTGCTAACGTTTCGTATAAACGGAAGTAGTTTTGGAACGTAATAGAGGCAAGTGTTTGGTTCTCGTTTTGAATTTTTACACCTTCTTTTGCTTCAACAGCTTGGTGTAAACCTTCTGACCAACGACGACCTTCCATTGAACGACCCGTATGCTCATCGATAATAATTACTTCGTTTTCTTTTACAACGTAATCAACATCTTTTTGGTATAGCTTATGAGCACGAAGGGCGGCATAAACATGGCTTAGTAGCGTAATGCTTGCTGCTGAATAAAGCGAATCGCCTTCTTCAATTAAGCCGCGCTCAGTAAGTAGCTCTTCTACTTTAATTTGACCACGTTCAGTTAAATGAACTTGCTTAGATTTTTCATCAATCGTGTAATCGCCATCGCCTTCAATACCTTCTTCGTCTTCTTTTTCTTGAAGCTCAAGTAAAGGGACGATGGTGTTTATTTCAGTGTATAGCTCAGAGCTATCCTCAGCTGGACCTGAAATAATCAGCGGGGTACGTGCTTCATCAATTAAGATTGAATCCACTTCATCGACTACAGCATAAAATAATGGACGTTGAACTCGTTCATCAATGCTAAAAGCCATGTTGTCACGAAGGTAGTCAAAACCAAATTCGTTATTAGTACCGTATGTAATGTCGGCAGTATAAGCGAGCTTCTTTTGCTGCGGCATCATACCTGGTACGTTACAGCCTACTGTAAGGCCTAAAAATTCAAATAACGCACGGTTGGTTTCAGCATCACGTTTAGCAAGGTAGTCATTCACGGTAATTACGTGAACACCTTTGCCTGTTAAGCCGTTTAGATAAGCTGGTAGAGTAGCTGTAAGTGTTTTACCTTCACCGGTACGCATTTCTGCAATGCGACCTTGATGTAAAACCATACCACCTAATAACTGCACGTCGAAATGACGCATGCCATTTACACGCTTTGACGCTTCACGTACCACAGCAAAAGCCTCTGGTAGAATGTCGTCAAGGCTTTGTCCGTTATCGTAACGTTCTCTAAACTCAGCTGTTTTAGCTCTTAAATCTTCATCAGAAAGCGCTTCAAGTTGCGTTTCTAGCGCATTGATTAGCGCGACCGTCTTTCTTAAGTTTTTAATAGTGCGGTCATTGCGACTACCAAAAAGCTTGGTAAATAAATTAGATATCATGATAAAACCGTTACAATGTATTCTTTGTCAGCCGAGTATCGGCTAACCCATTTTTAACAATTGGTAATTAATATGTGCTTTTAAGTAACACTTAGAACATATTAATTAGCAATTTTGTATTAAACCGTTCAAAAAGCACTGTTTATTACGTGCGCTACTATACCAGACTCTGCCAAACAACAAACTATCTCAATAAAAAGATCGGTGTATAAAATCGAAAAATTTGATCTGGTTCGTAAAAATCACTTTGTATTACTCAATTACAGTAAAAATAGCAGCGAACTGTAAAGATATGGTGCTAAATAAATTAAAAACAAGGGTTATAGTTGCGCTTAAGTTTTACGCTTAAACACAACTATTAAATACATGTTTTATAATTTAAATTGATTAACCGTTTTGTTAAGCGCCGCAGCTAAATCACTTAAGTCACGAGCTTCGTCAGCGAGGGTATGCGCATGGTCAGCGGTACTGTTCACTAAGTTATTAATTGCCGAAAGGCTCGTATTAATATCTTCAGCAACAACAGTTTGCTCCTCGGTAGATGTGGCTATTTGATGACTTTGGTCTTGTACTTTAGTAACCGACTGCGCAATATTGTGAAGTGAGCTAAGCACTTCTTTAGTTTGAAGCACTGAGCCCTCGGTTTGATCTTGTCCTTGTTGCATCATTACTGAGGCTTGTTGAGCTATTTGCTGCAAGCGCGAAATCATATTTCGAATATCGTCTGTTGATTCTTGTGTGCGACTTGCTAGTGAACGTACTTCATCAGCAACAACAGCAAAGCCTCTACCGTGTTCACCGGCACGAGCAGCCTCTATAGCCGCATTAAGTGCAAGTAAGTTGGTTTGATCAGCAATGGAATTAATTACATCGACTAATGCACCAATGTTATTACTTTCTTGCTCAAGACCTGCAACCACTTTAGATGCTTCGCCAATATGTAATGCCAGTTCAGTCATTACTGTTTGCGCCTGTGTAGAACGGCTAGCTCCTTCAGCTGTAATTGCTTGTACTTCTTCAGCTGCGTTATTTGTGTGTTGTGCGTTACGTGATATTTCAAGCACAGTAGTCGCCATTTCAGTTACCGCTGCGCTCACGCTATCAACTTGCTGCTTCTCTTGCTGAATTTCAGAATTTGTTTTCTCAGAAACACTTCTTAGCTGGGCCGCTGCATTACTTAGTTGTTCTGCTTGCGCTGCGGTATCAAGCATCATGGCGTGCAACTTATCAATAAAAGTGTTCATGTGGTTGGCCAGCTGTCCCACTTCATCTTGACTATTAATATAAATTTTTTGAGTAAGATCGCCTTCGCCCGATGCTATATCACGCATAATGTGCGTAAGCGTTGTAATGGGTTTTGAAATCATGTGGGTAGCCCATAAAATCATGGCTAATATAATGATTAAGATAATAATTACCGCCGTTGTTGTAGCGGTTACTGCAGCATTTACGGGCTCTTCAATCATAGTAGTTGGGATAAGTAGACCTACATACCAATCTATATAAGGCTGCTCTAGCTGCAGACGATGGTAAACCACATAAAACTGCTCACCTTTAAAAGTAACCATTTGGCTGCCTTCAAGGTTATTTCGCATTTGTGTATTTAACTCTTTAAAGCCTGCTGTATTTGTAAATTGTTGCTCAAGCGCATCGAGCCCTTCTTTACCGTTTGCACCTTCATCTGTAATTGAAAGTTTATGCCCAGTGGCCTTTGAAAAATGAACTACTTTTTGATTACCATCGAGTAAAAATCCATAACCTTGGCCGTTAAAGCGAATATTTTCGACCATGTCGTTAATTTTGTTTAATTGTAAATCAACACCGCCCATACCAATGAGTTTTCGCTGAGCGTTATAAACAGGTTGTTGTACTACTGCGGATGCTACGCCTGTGGTTAAATCAACAGAGATTGGACCTACGTAAAGCTTGTTAACTTGCATGGCTTCTTGCCACCACCCACGCTTGTAAGCGTAATAAGGCTGGCCGTTGTAGTGACTTGTACGCTCGTTTTCTTTAAAGTATTCACCGGTGGTTGCTGAGGCAAAAAAGGCCGATAAAATGTTTTCGTCATTTGAGCTTAAACGCACAAAGTCTTGGTTTACTTCGTTGTAACCTGGCGCGCTTTCGAGTGCTTGATCGCGTGTATCCCAATTTTCAAAAAAGTTGATTAAATGTGGGTTATTAACAAAGGTTGATACCATTTTACCGTACATCGCGAAGTAACTTTGCATTGAAAGTTGCTCGGTCTGTAGATAACTTTGTGCTTCGTTTTCTATGTTTTCTCTAGAGAGATTGGCAATGTGTTTAACAAAAAATGTTGAGGCGATAATTAGTAAAACGGTAATTGTTCCACCAATCAATAATAATATTTTCTTCCGTAATGATAAATTATTTAGCATGAGTACACATATTTTTATTATTTATGAAATTATATCTAATCATATCTTACTTAAAATCTCTATAAAGTTAGATAGAAAGAACTAATTATGCGTTTAAAATAAAGGCTTATACAAAAATGACAAATAAAAGTAATAAATTAGTAGTATTAGGTGCAGGCTGGTTAGGACATGCTTTATGCGTAAGTGCACAAAAAGCTGACTGGCAAGTACAAGGAACGCATAGAACAGATATACACGAGTTTGACTTTGAGCGTCAGTTTACACTTGAAGATGGACAATTAAGGCATCAAGTTGATTTACAAGGTGCTTATTGGGTATGTGCTATTCCACCACGTAGCAGGCACAGTGAAAGTAATTATCCTGAAACACTCACCGCAGCGCTTAAGCTTTCAAAGGAGCTAAACGCAAAGGGCTTTTTATTGTGCTCATCAACCGGGGTGTACGATCAAGAGCCTGGTGTATATAGTGAAAGTAGCGATATTTCATGCACAAACGAGCGCCAAATAAAGCTTTACGAAGCTGAAGAGCAAGTGCTTGAACAAGATGGCAAAATACTTCGTTTAGCTGGCTTACTAGGGCCTAATAGAGAACCGGGGCGTTTTGTGGCAGGTAAAGAGCTCAATACATCAAGTGAGCAAGTGGTAAATATGGTGCATCAACAAGATGTAATTAATGCTATTTTTGCGGTGATAGAGCACTGGCAAGTAGGGCAAAATATTTATAATGTGGTTAATCCTGCGCACCCCACAAAAGCTGAATACTACGCTATGAAGTGTCAGCAACATGGTGGTGAAATGCCAACGTTTACAGGAACTGATTCGGCTGAGCGAAAAATATTAGGCTCAGCCATTGAAGCCTTAGGGTTTAGCTATCAGCACGGTATTTAATATGCTGAAGGCAGGGGACTGCTCTCTATAAAGTCGCATAGCTTACCTTCACTTAGTAATGTATTAGCAGCTTCGATATCGGGAGCAAAGTAGCGGTCTTTATCATAATAACTTACATGCTCGCGTAACAATGCTTTAGCGCTTTGCACTTTATCTGATGGTTCAAGCGGCTTTCTAAATTCTAGCCCTTGAACCGATGCTAACCATTCTATTGCCAAAACACCTTGGGTATTATTGGCCATTTCATCTAAGCGCCTTGCTGCAAAGGTTGCCATAGAAACATGATCTTCTTGATTTGCAGATGTAGGCAAGCTATCAACCGAAGCCGGATGCGCTAATGATTTGTTTTCTGATGCAAGCGCTGCTGCGGTAACTTGGGCAATCATAAATCCAGAATTTACCCCGCCGTTTTCAACTAGAAATGGCGGCAATTTGGATAGGTTTGAATCGATAAGTAATGCAATTCGCCTTTCTGCTAATGCGCCAATTTCGGCAATTGCGATTGCTAAGTTGTCAGCGGCCATTGCAACGGGCTCTGCATGAAAGTTTCCTCCCGATATTATGTCGCCTACATCGGCAAAAACTAGCGGATTATCGGTTACACCGTTCGACTCGCATAGCAATACTTCTGCGGCTTGGCGTATCTGAGTTAGGCAAGCACCTAGCACTTGAGGCTGGCAGCGAAGGCAGTATGGATCTTGTACTTTTTCACAATTGACGTGGGAGTTACTAATCTGAGAGTGCGTATCGAGTAGCTCTCTAAATACTTGAGCGGTGTCTATTTGTCCGCGCTGTCCGCGAATTTCATGAATACGTGCATCAAATGGCGCGCGACTGCCCATTGCAGCTTCTATGCTTATTGATCCGATAACGCAGCTTTGTGCATATAAGTTCTCGCTTCTAAATAGGCCTTGTAGTGCAAACGCAGTCGACGCTTGTGTGCCATTTAATAATGCTAAGCCTTCTTTGGCTGCAAGTGTTAGGGGTTCAAGTCCCGCTATTTTTAACCCTTGTGCTGCACTAATTATTTTTCCTTTATGTCGCATTTGACCTTCAGCTAATAAAGGTAGGCACATATGCGCAAGAGGGGCTAAATCCCCCGATGCCCCCACAGAGCCCTTTTTAGGCACGCACGGATATACTTCGCTACTAAGCAGCTGCATAAAAAATTGGATTACTTGCAGGCGAATGCCCGAATAGCCACGTGAAAGCGAGTTTACTTTTAAGGTGATCATTAACCTTACTGTGCTGTCATCCATGTATTCGCCAATACCCGCAGCGTGTGAAAGCACAATGGAGCGCTGTAATAATTCAAGTTGGTCGTCGGCAATTTTAGTATTGGCTAATAATCCAAAGCCGGTGTTAATTCCATATACAGTGCGGTGTTCATTAATAACATTTTGAACGGTTTGCGCGCTGGCTGCTATTTGCGACTCGGCATGCTTTGCAAGGCTCAGCTTTACCGGTGAATTATTAATTTTTCTTAGTGTGTTTAAATCAAGTGATCCGGGTGTGAGAGTAAGTTCGAACATGATCATTCCTCGTTTAACATAGGTAGGTCTAAATTTTGTTCTTTAGCGCAGTTTTTTGCTATGTCGTATCCGGCATCAGCATGGCGCATTACACCTGTTGCAGGGTCGTTCCACAGTACGCGAGCAATACGCTCTTTAGCTTCATCAGTACCATCGGCAACAATAACTACACCAGAGTGCTGACTAAATCCCATTCCTACACCGCCACCATGATGAAGCGACACCCAAGTAGCGCCACTTGCGGTATTAAGCAGTGCGTTGAGTAATGGCCAATCTGATACTGCATCTGAGCCATCTTTCATGCTCTCTGTTTCGCGGTTAGGGCTGGCAACTGAGCCAGAGTCGAGGTGATCGCGACCAATAACTATAGGGGCTTTAAGTTCGCCATTTTTAACCATTTCATTAAAGGCCAGTGCAAGGCGTGCTCTATCTTTTAGGCCAACCCAGCAAATGCGTGCAGGTAAACCTTGGAATTGTATGCGTTCCCGCGCCATATCAAGCCAGTTATGTAAATGTGCATCATCAGGAATAAGCTCTTTTACTTTAGCGTCGGTTTTATATATATCTTCAGGGTCGCCTGATAATGCTACCCATCTAAATGGTCCAATCCCTTCACAAAATAAAGGGCGAATATATGCAGGCACAAATCCAGGAAAATCAAACGCGTTGGTAACACCCTCATCAAACGCCATTTGACGAATATTATTACCGTAATCAGTAGTGGCGGCACCGGCTTTTTGTAGTGCTAGCATAGCTTTAACTTGGACTGCCATTGATTGTTTAGCGGCTTTTACTACGGCTTTTGGATCTTGCTCACGCATTTTTGCTGCGTACTCCATTGTCCAGCCTTGTGGTAAGTAACCATTTAATGGATCGTGAGCAGATGTTTGATCTGTGACTACATCAGGGGTAATGCCTGTTTTAACCAGTGTACTAAATACATCGGCAGCGTTACCTAGTAAACCCACTGAGAGGGCTTTACCTTTAACACATGCATCGGTTATTAATTGCAGTGCGTGTTCAAGATTTGTTGCTTTTACATCAACGTAGCCTGTTTTTATACGAAAATCGATACGGCTTTCATCACATTCAACAACCAGTGCACTAAACCCAGCCATTGTAGCTGCAAGTGGTTGCGCACCGCCCATACCACCAAGACCACCTGTTAATACCCATTTACCACTAGCGCTACCTGCAAAATGTTGCTTTGCCATAGCTACAAAGGTTTCGTAAGTTCCTTGTACTATGCCTTGCGAGCCAATATAGATCCAAGAACCCGCCGTCATTTGCCCGTACATCATCAAGCCTTTTTTATCGAGCTCGTTAAAGTGCTCCCAATTTGCCCAGTGTGGAACAAGATTTGAGTTAGCAATAAGCACGCGAGGAGCATTACTGTGGGTTTTAAATACACCAACGGGTTTTCCTGATTGTACAAGCAGGGTTTCGTCGCTTTCGAGCCTATCGAGGGTTTCTATAATTTTGTCATAACTTGGCCAATCACGAGCTGCTCGGCCAATACCACCATATACAACAAGTGCATGAGGATGCTCTGCAACTTCAGGGTCTAAATTATTCATTAGCATGCGCTTAGCAGCTTCTGTTTGCCAGCTTTTAGCACTTATTTTATCTCCATGAGGTGCACGTATTACGCGACTTGTGTCGAGTCGGTTGTTCATGTTTTGCTCCTGTTGTATATACAAGATGATTTGTTATAAAAAAAGCGCAGTAAGCGCTATTGTTTGTTATTTTTTAAATGTTAAGTGGCCACCTAAGCGATATTTACTGCCTGGTGATACAAGGCGCGCAAAGCTTACAATGCCTTTAACAGACCAGGTGCGTCGGATTACTTGTAAGCATGGCTCTTCATTATATAAATTTAACCATTGGCACATTTCGCTGTTTGGCATAATGGCCTCTACTGTATGCCTTGCTTGGGTAAGTGGGGCAACACTAGATAGATATTCATGAGGTGTAAGCATGCTAAAGTCTTGTTGTAAGTAGCCAGTCGCAAGGGCAGGGTTTACAAAACGCTCTTCTAGCTGCAAAGGACTGTCGTTTTCGTTATGCACAAGTACACTTCGATATACAACACTGTCAACCTCAACACCAAGTGCAATGGCAATAGGTGCGACTGCATTTATTGATTCGAGTATGAGTACGCTACAGGTGTAGTTGCCGTTACGCTCTTTTACTTCATCAGCAATATTTTTTATTTCAAGTAACGATGACTGCGATTTAAATGTAGCTACAAATGTACCTAACCCTTGGCTGCGGGTTAAAATGCCTGCCTCGGTTAATTCGCTTAGTGCTCTGCGGGCTGTCATTCTGCTTACACTAAATTGACTACTTAGTTCGTTTTCAGAGGGAACACGTTGGTTTTCTTGCCACGTACCGCTGCGTATTTTATCAACAATGAATTGTTTTATTTGCGCAAATTTAGGTGTCGTCATTAAATTTATGGTTACATTAAAAATAAACTATATAAATAAGATGACACAATTACCTTGTATATACAAGATGGGTTGTTAGACTATATTTTCATCACTCTGGGCGTAAAAAGGGCTAAAAAATGCAAAGCACAACACATAATTATGAGTTAGAAGAAATCGACTTACTTTTAACTGATGCCAATATTGCCACTATGGATAGCAATATAAATGCCCCTTATGGCGCAATTGAAAATGCTGCTATAGCCATTAAAAATGGTAAAATTGCGTGGATTGGAGAGCAATCAACATTGCCTAGTTTTGATGTGTTTGCAACGCCGACATTGAGTGTAAAAGGACAATGGTTAACGCCGGGCCTAATAGACTGCCATACTCACTTAGTATTTGCAGGTTCAAGATCGCAAGAGTTTGAACAGCGTTTGCAAGGCGTAAGCTATGAGCAAATCGCAGCACAAGGCGGTGGCATAGCAAGTACGGTTAAAGCCACAAGAGCAGCCGACCGTGAACAATTGTTTGTAGATGCAAAAGATCGCTTAAATACGTTGTTAAAAGAAGGTGTAACCACCGTTGAAATAAAGTCTGGTTATGGGCTAGATACTGAAAACGAGATAAAAATATTAGAAGTCGCTCGTTTATTAGGTGAACATCACCCTATTGATATTAAAACTACTTTTTTAGGGGCGCATGCTCTACCGCCTGAATACAAAGGCCGTGCTGATGAATATATTGATTTAGTGTGTACTGACATGCTTGATCAGGTAGTAGCTAATAATCTTGCTGATGCAGTCGATGTATTTTGTGAAAATGTTGGGTTTAGTTATTCGCAAACCAAACGTGTTTTCCAGGCGGCTAAAAAGCATAACCTCCCAGTAAAATGCCATGCTGAGCAGTTATCTAATCAACAGGGTGCTAAGCTGGTGGCGCAGTTTAATGGCCTTTCGGCTGATCATATTGAGCATCTAGATGAAGAGGGTGTAAAAGCCATGGCAGACGCTGGGACGGTAGCGGTGTTATTGCCAGGCGCATTTTATTTTTTAAGAGAAACTAAATTCCCACCTATTGAATTACTTAATCAATATAAAGTACCGATAGCTATTGCGAGTGACTTTAATCCAGGTACTTCACCGCTGTGCTCAGTGCACTTGATGATGAACATGGCATGCACATTGTTTAGATTAACACCTGAGC
The DNA here is from genome assembly GCF_014164015.1 of Pseudoalteromonas sp. SR41-1. NCBI lineage: Bacteria > Pseudomonadati > Pseudomonadota > Gammaproteobacteria > Alteromonadales > Pseudoalteromonadaceae > Pseudoalteromonas > Pseudoalteromonas sp. SR41-1. Next base: position 184,901 of record NZ_JACJEK010000005.1, on the reverse strand, counting down.
AAGCATTAGCTGGTGTTACTCGAAATGCAGCTAAAGCACTAGGTTTAGACGACCGTGGTATTTTAAAGGTTGGCGCAAGAGCTGATATTGCGCATTGGCAAATAAGTCATCCATCACAATTAAGTTACCAATTTGGCGTAAATAAACTGTTAAATTTATGGATTTTGGGTAGAATTAATTAGTTTGTATTATTTTTACCCACATATAACTTGGTTTAAACTTTTTTAGCGAATACGGATGCCGTTAATTTGAACATACTAACCGACAGTAATTTCCCAATATTTTTTAGTGGTGCACTATTAATGGCGATGATCGCCACTTTATTTGCTGTTAAAAATACCAGTATTAAATTTAGTTATTTATGCACAGCTGCTGTTGGTTTAGCTATTTTAAGCAGCGGTGCGGCTTGGCTTGCTATTTTACTAGCCTTTGGGTTTTGTTTTCACTTATGGCAAGCATTTGAGCGAAATAATTGGAGCATGATAATTACCAGCTCAATGGCTGGTCTTTTATTTGTTGTTCTATTTTCAGCTCATTTATTATTGGAAGTTCCGCTATTTTGGGTTGTGTTAGCAATATTATTATTAGCTATTGTAGGTTTTTTAAATGATGAAAGTGCTGAAATAGAAGTCGTTATAGAGCCAGAACCTGAAGGTGATGCATTTGTTGAAGAGTCTCCGCTTTCAGTTTTTGCAGATAGAAAACAGTTACGTCAAGGTTACTATACATGGTGCGACAACAAACAAATAAGCGCAGCGTTAATCGTTATTCGCCTTGAAGGCTTTGAGCAAGTTAACCAGCATATTGGACGCGACTTTGGCGATATACTGTTAGCGCAATCGGCTAATCGAATAAAAGAGCTACTTTCAAGTGACGAAATAGTGACTTTAACTGGACAAGAAAAGCTAGCCCACTTAGGGGGTCTTAACTTTGCATTTATTTGTAGTTTCGCGAATCAAAAACACTTACATGAATTAGTTATTGACCAAATACTGGGTGCAACGCTTAAGCCATTTAATGTTGCTAACTGCACTGTAGAAGTAAAAGCGAGAGCGAGTTATGTTGATTGTAATGAGCAAGATAACAACTTTGATAATTTAATATCGTACGCATATCTGGCACTCGATAGCCACCCAGATCGCAAGGTTGTGCCTTATCATCAACAAATGATGATTGAATTGCGAGAGCAACAAGCGCGACTAAAGGAATTAGCAAATATTGATTTTTCGAGCGAGTTAGAGCTTTATTTTCAGCCTATTATTTGTAACGAAAACGGTCAAATTGAGTTTTTAGAATTACTACTGCGTTGGCAGCACCCTAAGCAAGGGATTTTATCCGCTAACAGGTTTATCGACGACATTAGAATTGCAGGGCTTGGTTATCCACTCGCTAAATTTGTAATAGAGAGAGCTGCTGAGCTTGCAATGGCGCTTAGAATAGAAGGTATTTCTATACCGCTTAGCATTAACGTATTTGGTCCTGAAATGCTTAACGAAGAGTTTATTGAATTTGTTGATGTTGTTTTAAGTGAGCATCACTTGGAAGCTGGCGATTTAATTGTTGAATGCCCTTTGCATATTTTTGCGGGACTAGATGATAAAGGCAGAGGCATGATCGCAAGGCTTAATAACATAGGCTTAAAAGTATGTGTTGATGGACTTGGTGATAACCCGGTACTGCTTTCTAAGTTACCAAGCTTAGCGGTAGAGTATATTAAGGTTTCACCTTCACTCACTGCTGACTTTAGTAATCAAAATAATATACGCAGTTTAGTTAGCGGAATGGTTGAAATGCATAACCAACAAAAAACAAAAGTGATTTTTGAAGGGGTAGAAACACTTGAGCAACTTAAGTTTGTAAAAAGCTTAAAAGGTTATGCTGCCCAAGGTTATTACTTTGGTCACCCGCTAAGTAGTATTGGTTTAATGAGCTGGCTAAAAGAGTGGCGATTAGTTCAACAGCGCTAAGTGTTTTCTTTGGCTTGTAGATAGCTATTCACAAGTGCACTGATCACTTGTCCTACATGGGCAGCACCGGCCTCAACTCCGTTAGGGTGCTGGCTAGGCGCTGCTTCACATAAATGTAAGTACTTAGAGTGGCGATGGTTTGCTGCTAAATGCACAAAGTGCTCAGTGTCATTCACACTAAATCCGCAACATGTGTACGCACTCACCGGCATGTAAGTAATACTATCTAAATCAACTTCAATACCCAGTGGTAAATCGTTAAAATTACTTAATGCGTTTTCAATTGCCTGCGTGAGTGTAGTTTTTCGCTTAACTTGTATTGATTGATAGCTATCAAACGTAAAGTTAGCTTCACTCATTGCATCTATAATTGCTTGATTGTTTTTTATCTCATGTAAGCCAATAACGTGGTAATTACTTAGATGTTGCTCGTTATAAGCGTAGCGAAAGCCATTGCCGCTATGGCGACCTTCACATTCTCTAAAGTCGGCATGAGGGTCAAAGTTGATAGCATTAATAGGTGTATTTTTTGACTTACTCAGGGCACGGATAATTCCCAAGCAATTGTTATGACCTCCGCCAATAACGATTGGCTCAAGCCCCGCTTTAAAAATAAGGCTCAATACCGACTCTACGCGTTCATCAAGCTGTTGGCATAAATCTCGTAATTGAGTTAACTGCTGGCCTTGCTGATTATTAAGCTGGTTGCTTTGCGCCATTAAATCATCAGTATTAACTTCACCCAATAAAAGCACTTTTTGAGTGGCAATAAATTGATTGTGAGGTTGGTTTAAAAAGCGTTTTAAAAAAGCTGGCCATGCTTCGTTTGCACCACCATTTCCTAAGTTTGCTTTTGGGCCGATATCTTCGCAAATACCCAGAAGTACATAGCGGATACCAAATTGAGCAGCGTCAACAAGTGCTTGTTGCAGGTTTACTTGGGTGTCGAGCAAGGCCATTGATTGCCATGCTTTTTTCTCATTTGCGCGGGTAGAGCAAAGTGTTCTAACCGCGCTTTCATCATATACTTTTAAATGGAAAGTCACGTTATACTTCTACAACTTCCAACTCTAATTCTTCTGCAGATAAAACAATGCCTGTGCTATCAGCATAAATAAAGTCGTCATCAAAAAATGATACCCCAGCAAAGTTAACGCCTATAGCATCTTCACCAGCACCTTCGCTGTCGGCTGCAACAGGGATTGAAGCAATTGCTTGAATGCCTAAATCAAGCTCTTCAAGCTCATCAACGTGGCGTACTGCGCCGTAAACAACAATACCATTCCAGTTGTTTTCAAGTGCTAGCTCAGCCAGTTCAATGTCGATTAGTGCGCGACGAGTTGAGCCGCCACCATCAATAAGAAGTACTAGGTCTGTACCATCTTGAGAAAGTAATTCGCGGATGAGTTCATTATTTTCAAAACATTTAACCGTTTTAATGCGGCCACCAAAGCTGTGTCGACCACCAAAGTTGATGAACATAGGCTCTAGCACGTCAACCACGTCAGCAAAGTGGTCGCATAAATCAGAAGTGCTGTAATCCATTATTTTATCCTCAAAAGGTACATTAATTTATATCTCAGTATACCCTCCTTATAAGCAATAACAACGACTTAATCGCAGTAAATTTAGGCAAAACAAGCGCTAAATCATTAATCGCAATAATAGTGTATTAAAAGCGTCACTCAATTGTTATTTACAACACATAAGCTAAATCGGTGTTCATATGTTATGCAATAAGGGATGGTGATGAATAATAATATGCTTAAAAAGGTAACTCAGATAGATGAGCAATTATTTTTAACTTTGTTTAATTGCAATTCACCGAGGTGGTTTAAAACAATGGCCTTTGGTTTGTCTAAAAGCGGTGATGGTGGGCTTTATATATTAATATGCTTAGCAGTGTGGTGGCTTAGTAATAATGAACAGCACCAATTATTGCCTGTCACTATATTAATTGGTTTTGCTATAGAAAGACCTATTTACCTACTAGCTAAAAATAGATTTGCTCGGATCCGTCCATGCGACTGCTTAGTAACAAATGCCTATATAGTACCAAGCGATAAATTTAGTTTACCATCGGGTCACAGTGCTGCTGCCTTTTTAGTGGCAATTATATTAAGCCATTTTTTTCCAGAATATGCATTACTACTATTTAGTTGGGCTACCGGCGTTGCTATGTCTCGTGTGGTATTGGGTGTGCACTTTCCTGCTGATATTATAATAGGCGCAACGATTGGTAGTTTTTGTGGTTTATTTGCGTTAGCACTCGTGGTGCCTGCATGAAAATATTGTATGGAGTACAAGGTACCGGTAATGGTCATATAACGCGCGCTCGGGTTATGGCAAGCTGCTTTAATAAGCTCGGTATTGATGTTGATTATGTGTTTTCAGGGCGCGCAAATAAAGATTACTTTGATATGCACGAATTCTCAGATTATAAAGCGTATCGTGGTTTATCGTTTAGCACTGAAAATGGGCAAGTTAAAAATTTAAAAACACTTAAAAACATGCGAATTTGTAAGTTGGTGAGTGATATAAAATCGCTTGAGATAAAACAGTACGATTTTGTACTTAACGACTTTGAGCCTGTTACAGCATGGGCTGCAAAACGGGCAGGTATACCCGTTATTGGCATTAGTCACCAAGCAGCATTTTTGTCAGATAACGTACCTATGTTTGGTCGTGGCGTCCTGAGAAAATCACTTATCAAGCATTATGCACCAGCGACTACCTACTTAGGCGTCCACTGGCAACCATTTGCAAATAATATAATACCGCCTTTTATTGCTCATCATAATCACGACAACCCTGTAGCCGTAATGAACAAGGTATTGGTATATTTACCTTTCGAAAACTTAGATAGCGTTGTTGATTATTTAAAAGACTTTCCCGAAAAAGAATTTTATTGCTATCACCCAAATGCCAGCAATCAATCTTTTGGACATATACATTTACGAGCCCCCTCACGCTCTGGTTTTTTAAACGACTTAGCAAACACAAGTGGCGTTATTGGTAATGCGGGATTTGAGCTTGCCAGTGAAGCGCTTAAGTTAGGTAAAAAGTTACTATTAAAGCCTTTAGATGGTCAGTTTGAGCAAGCAGCAAATGCACAAACTTTATTTGCCATGGGCATGGCGCATGTTATGAACTATTTAAACCCACAAGCCCTTGATGATTGGAATAGCGCGCCGCAAAACAAGCAAATAAATTACCCCAGCGATCCCGCGCCTTTAATTGATTGGTTGGTTAAACAACAATGGAATAACACACAATCGTTACATAAAGGTTTGTGGGATAGTGTCGCCTTATAGCCATCGCATTTAAACTGTTTAGAATTACCAATAATAAAAAGTTAAATTAATTAGTCGCTTTTGATCTATTAGCTATAATACAAATGCATATTTAAAAAAGGCGTTAGCGATGAATTTTTTACAAAACTTAACAATTAAACGACGTTTACAACTAAACGCAGTCGTTGTTGGTTTAGCAATGGTGGTCCTTTTATGCGTGATTATTTTTGAATCACGTACAACCTTGAGCTTAAACAAGACTATTCAATTAGCAGAAGAGCTCAACGTACATGCATTAGCATTGCGTAAACATGAAAAAAACTTTTTGTTTTATAAACAAGAAGACGCGTTAACTGCATTTGAAACGGATTTTGAGCAGTTAAGTGATAAAGTAAAAAAGTTACAACAGTTAATGGCTAACCAAAGTATTGCACAGGAGCAGGTCCAGCGCTTTGAGCAACTAATAAATAGCTATAATAATGATTTTGAAACTGTTGTTAAGCTTCAAAAAGAGATTGGTTTAACCCCGACCGACGGGTTATATGGCAAGCTTAGAAGCTCGGTTCATGAAGTTGAGCAACTATTAAAAGAGCAGCAAAATTACCAACTGCTGTCGTCAATGCTGCAACTAAGACGCTCAGAAAAAGATTTCATGCTGAGATTTGATATTAAGTACCTAGGGCGTTTTAATGAGGGAATTAATACATTTAAGCAGCAGGTAGCTGCAGCACAGCTGCCAAGCGACTATAAAGCACAAATTAATCCTTTGATTGATATATACCAAAGCGAATTTCAAACACTTGTGCAGGCGCAAACTAAGCTAGGGCTAGATCTTGAGTCAGGCGCACTTGGAGTAATGCGTGACAGTGTAGATAAAAGCGACGCCATTGTTTCTAAAATCGTTAAAGACACTAAGTTACAAGTAGAGCAAAGTGTAGAGCAGGCTCAATTTTTAGCTATTTTGGTATTTGTGATTGCAGGTGTGATTGTATTAGCACTCGTTTATTTTACAAGCCACTCCATTATTGTACCTATTGAGCGGGTTTATCACACCATTAACGATATTCGTCGTAATAATGATTTGAGCGTGATGATAGAGCAAACTGGTAAAGACGAAATTACCACCATGACGGTCGACTTTAATAGCTTAATAGGCGATTTTAAGAACTTAATTAACGAAGTTAATGGTGCTTTAAACACGCTTAATGTAGCAACAGAGCATTTATCACAAAGTACCGCAGCAACAAGCTCTGGTATGCAAGAGCAACTACATGAAGCCGACATGGTTGCAACGGCAGCCACCGAAATGCAGGCGACGATTCAGGATATTTCACATAATACTGAGGCGGCTGCGAAAAAAGCAGAGTCAACAAATTTAAGTGCACAACAAGGGCGTAGTGAAGTAGATTCTACCGTTAAGCACATTAGGGCCCTATCTGATTCGCTGGGGAATGCATCAAATGTAGTGTCGCAACTTGAAAAAGATGGTGAAACAATTGGTTCAGTGCTTGATGTAATTCGAGGAATTGCAGATCAAACAAATTTACTTGCACTTAATGCGGCAATAGAAGCGGCCCGTGCTGGTGAGTATGGTCGTGGTTTTGCTGTTGTTGCAGATGAGGTTCGTTCATTAGCAAAGCGTACTCAAGAGTCTACAAGTGAGATTGAAGGTATTATAAGTACCTTACAGCAGCGTACTCAAGAAGTGGTGAGTATTATGCACAAATGTCGCTCTCAAGGTGATGAAAGTGCCTCGCAAGCAATTAAAGCAGGTGAGCTATTAGGTGCAATTACTGAAGATGTACAAACAATAATGGAAATGAGCTCTCAAATAGCAGTTGCTATTGATGAGCAAAGCCAAGTGGCATCAGAGGTTAATAAAAATGTAGTAAGAATTCGCGATATTGCACAAGACGCAACTGAACATGCTGCTAACAATGCGCAAACAAGTGAAGAGGTCTCTGAGCAGGCTCGCGTTCTGTTCACTGCAATTGATAAATTTAAGGTTTAATAACGCTTAATAGAACGGGCCTATAAAGTTTAAGGAACAAATTTTATAGGCACGCTATCTTTACTTTTTTCGTGTTCAGTTACCCGCGCTAAATATTCACTCCACAATGTATCTTGTTGCTGTTGTAGTTTTTCAAAGTAGCGCCAGCTAAATAGTCCGCTGTTATGGCCATCGTCAAAATCTAAACGAAGTGCGTAATGCCCAACAGGTACAATACTTTTTATTCCTACAGCTTGCTTATTAAGTACTAGCTTCATTGGGCCAGAGCCATGGCCCTGCACTTCAGCTGAAGGGGAGTGTACACGTAAAAACTCACAGCCAAATACAGCTTTACTGTCATCATCAAAGTAAACATCTAGATTTTTACTTACACTGTGGTAATGCACTTTTATTACGTGTTTCATTTAATATATCCCATTAAAAAGCCCCCAATCTGGAGGCTTTTAGTATAACGTTTATATTCGTTTTATAGAATAAAGCGGCTTAAGTCTTCATCTTCAACAAGTGCACCTAAGTGTTTTTCAACATAAGCGGCGTCGATTACTAATGACGAGCCTGCTTTTTCAGAAGCATCGTATGAAATTTCTTCCATCAATCTTTCCATTACAGTGTGTAGACGACGAGCACCGATGTTTTCGGTTTTCTCGTTAACTTGCCAAGCTGCTTTGGCAATACGCTCAATTGCATCGTCGCTAAACTCAATCGATACCTGCTCAGTTTTAAGCAGCTCTCGTTGTTGCTCGGTAAGCGATGCATGAGGCTCTGTAAGGATGCGTTTAAAGTCATCTGCAGTAAGTGCTTCAAGTTCTACTCGAATCGGTAAGCGGCCCTGTAGCTCTGGGATCATATCTGATGGCTTTGCCATCTGAAACGCACCAGAGGCAATAAACAGCATATGGTCAGTTTTAACCATTCCGTGCTTAGTATTTACAGTTGAACCTTCAATTAGCGGTAGTAAGTCGCGCTGAACACCTTCTCGGCTCACATCTGGACCTGAAGAATCGCCGCGCTTACAAATTTTGTCTATTTCATCAATAAACACAATACCGTTTTGCTCTACTGCAAAAATAGCTTGCTCTTTTAGCTCTTCAGGATTTACTAATTTAGCGGCTTCTTCTTCCGTTAATAGTTTGAAGGCTTCTTTGATTTTTAGTTTACGCTTAGTGCGCTTATCGCCGCCCATGTTTTGAAACATGCTTTGTAGCTGGTTGGTCATATCTTCCATACCAGGAGGCGCCATAATTTCTACGTTTGGTTGTGCTTGTGCTAAATCGATTTCAATTTCTTTATCATCTAGCTGACCTTCACGTAGCTTTTTACGGAACGTTTGGCGAGTTGATGAGTTATCATCACGCTGCGTTTCGCCGTATTGATCTTTCGCTGGTGGTAAAAGGGCATCTAAAATGCGCTCTTCTGCTGCTTCTTCGGCGCGATGTTTAAATTTCTTAGTCTGCTGTTCGCGAGTCATTTTAATTGATACATCGACTAAATCGCGGATGATAGTCTCAACTTCTTTACCAACATAGCCAACTTCAGTGAACTTAGTCGCTTCTACTTTAATAAAGGGTGCGTTAGCAAGTTTTGCTAATCGGCGGGCAATTTCTGTTTTACCTACACCGGTTGGACCAATCATTAAAATGTTTTTTGGTGTTACTTCGCTGCGTAAATCTTCTTTGAGTTGCATGCGGCGCCAGCGGTTACGAAGTGCGATAGCCACTGCTTTTTTTGCTTTAGCCTGACCTATAATGTGCTGATCTAGCTCGTGAACAATTTCTCTTGGGGTCATATCAGACATGATAGTTCCTATTATAATTCTTCGATTGTTTGGAAGTTATTAGTAAATACGCAGATGTTGCCTGCAATAGTTAAGCTTTTCTCTACTATTTCACGAGCGCTTAAATCTGTATTTTCTAAAAGGGCGGTTGCAGCTGATTGTGCAAAGTTACCACCACTGCCAATTGCAATTAGGTCGTTTTCAGGTTGAACCACATCGCCATTACCGGTAATAATTAAAGAGGCTGTTTCGTCTGCAACAGCGAGCAGCGCTTCGAGTTTTCGAAGTGCACGGTCGCTGCGCCAATCTTTAGCCATTTCTACTGCGGCTTTAGTCAGGTTTCCTTGGTGCATTTCTAATTTGCTTTCAAAGCGTTCGAAAAGAGTGAAGGCATCAGCAGTACCGCCGGCAAAACCAGCGATTACTTTGCCATTATAAAGACGTCGAACTTTACGGGCGTTGCCCTTCATTACTGTATTACCAAGAGACACTTGGCCATCGCCGCCAATTACAACCTTGTCGCCACGGCGTACACTTACGATAGTAGTCATGTTATTCCTCATCATCGAGCTGCAGAGGCAACTCGTAAAAAACGATTATGAAGAGGTTATATGGGTGAATGGTTTATTTTCAAGTCCAGCCCCAAATTCCGCAGCCGACTATTTTTACACGTTTAAGTTTGTTTTTATCACTTTCGGCTTGGCGTTTGGTTTTATATGGGCCTAAGCGCACTTTATACCAAGTACCATTGCTGCCTTCAGCCTGTTTTATTTCAGAAATGAGGCCTGCAAATGCTATTTTAGCTTTTAGCGATTCCGCTTGTGCGTGGGTTTTAAACGAACCACACTGCATAACGTAAGGACCTTTTTGCTCAAGTTCTTTCACTTCAACTTGAATCTCGTGGTTTCTAATTTCTTTAATAAACTCTGGTGTGCGTGGAATAACCACTTCTACTTTTGCGGGCGCAGTGGGGTTTGCTTGTTTTTCGACAAGTTTTGGATCTGCATTACTTTTTATAAACCATAATGTATAAGCAAAACCACCGACGAGTAAGATGGCTATGACAGCTAAAAGAATAGGAAATGGTTTTTTAGCGGGTGCGTTTTTTTTACTGTTTCTGCCTGCAGGCTTTTTGTTAATATAATCGTGCTGTGCCATGGTGTTATTTTGGCCTTAACCTAAATCATGTCTATAGGGTCTACGTCTAAGCTCCAGCGTACTTTTTGTGCAAGTTTACTTGAACTTAAATAATCAACCATTTGCGCAAGGTACTGATGTAATATGCGACGATCTTGCGCTTGAATATGTAATTGAAAACGATACATACCTGCGACTTTTTCAAGTGGAGCAGGGATCGGACCGAGCAATTGTATACCAGATACCCCATTCACAGGAACCAAATCCGTCAAAAAATCGACGACTAGCTTAATGCTGTGTCCTTGTGCACGGACAATAGCCATATTTGTAATGGGTGGTAAGTCTGCATCATCGCGTTCACTCAGTGCAAAGCGAGCAAAGTCTTGGTAACCATTATTAACTAAGTCTTGTAAAAGTGGGTGTTCTGGAAAGTGTGTTTGTAATAATACTTGGCCAGGCTCCCCTGAACGCCCAGCTCGCCCCGCGACTTGAGTAACTAACTGTGCTAAATGCTCTGTTGCCCTAAAGTCGCATGAGTATAAACCGCTATCTACGTCTAAAATTATAACAAGGCTTACATCTGCAAAGTGATGGCCTTTGGCAAGCATTTGTGTGCCTACTAAAATGCGTGCACCGCCTAGGTTTATTTCATCTAGTGCTTTTTCAAGGCTGCCTTTACGGCGAGTTGAATCGCGGTCTATGCGAGTAACGGGTGTATCTGGAAACTCGGTCGATAAAAACTCTTCAATTTGCTCTGTACCTTTGCCATTTGGAAATATTTGCGTGCTTCCACAATCAGGACATTGGTGAGGAACAGGGTATTGATCGCCACAGTGATGACAAATCATTTGCCCAATCGCTTTATGAAATGTGGCGCTGGTACTGCAGCGTTTACATTCACTTAGCCAGCCACATTCATGGCAAATAAGAGTGGGTGAAAAACCTCGACGATTCAAAAAAACCATAACCTGTTTACCGCGATTTAAGTGTTGGCGCATAGTTGCAAGGCTTGCATGTGCAATACCTGCTTGGTCGGGTTGGCCTTTCATATCGAGTAACTTAAATTGGTTGTCTGTCGCAGTTTGCGCGCGCTCGGTTAAACTTAGTAGCTGATATTTGTTATTAATTGCTTTGTGAAGTGTTTCAAGTGCGGGTGTAGCACTGCCTAATATAAGTGGTATTTTATGCTGAAAAGCTCTGTATGCGGCCAAATCACGAGCATGGTAACGAAGGGTATCTTGTTGCTTAAATGATGAATCGTGCTCTTCATCGACAACTATCATACCGAGTTTTAAAAATGGCAGAAAAATACTCGAACGTGTGCCTATAACTATTGCACAACTGCCTTTTTCGCAAAAACGCCATGTTTGCAATCGCTCGTTGTCGGTAAGGGCTGAATGCCAAAGCATAATGGGTGTATCAGGAAAGCGGCGACGAAAACGGTTTACAGTTTGTGGCGTTAAGCCTATTTCTGGCACTAATACTAATGCTTGCTCGCCACGTTTTAATACTTCTTCTAGGCACTGTAAATACACTTCTGTTTTACCACTGCCAGTTACGCCCTCTAATAAAAAGCTGCTAAATCCATTGCTTTGATTTATTGCTGTACAGGCAACCGCTTGTTCTTTATTAAGTACAGGTTTACTACCGACAGTTGGTGCAACGCTTTGCCATTGGTTATCGTGTTCAATAGTTTGCGTAATGAGTTCTTTATCTATTAGGCTATCTATTGTTTTTTTACTAAAGCCAAGAGCTTTTAATTCGGTTAACGATGATTTCCCCGATTGCGACAACTGCTTTAATAAATTGAGTTGTGTTTTGGCTTTTAATGACGGTACTTTTGAGCCTTTTTCTGTCAGAGCAACCATGTTAATACTGGTTTTATCTGGCGATTCACCTTGGCGAAGTGCACTCGGTAGCGCTATGTGAATAGTTTCGCCTAAGGGATAGCAATAATAGCGGGCAGTAAAGCTAAGGAGTTCTAAATGTTGGGCGCTTAAAATAGGGGTGTCGTCTATTACCTCTATAATATTCTTAATTTTATCTAAAGGGACGTCGGTACTGTTTTTAATACCCAGAACAACAGCTACTTTTTTTTGATTACCAAAAGGTACTAAAACCCGCATGCCCGGTAGTATGGGTGTTGATAAGCCACTGAGCTGCTCTTCTATTTTATAATCAAAGGTGCGTGGAAGCGGGACTTTAATAGCAACTTCAACAAAACTCATAACAACTCAACCCGTAAAATTAATGCTGTAATGTACTAAAAATACCGCTAAAAACCTACTAGCAATAGTACTTGAGAAAGAGATTGTTCACTTTTTTAGCGAAAAGATAAATAAATACTTGTGCAGGGGAAGGTTGTTGGATAAAATCCGCCACCAACAAATTTGTTTTAACGACGTATGGTGCCAGACTTCGGGTTTGGAGAGCGATGCGGCCTTAACTAGAGGTTCCTATGAAAGAAGGTATTCACCCTAAGTACGAAGTAATTTCTGCAACATGTTCATGCGGAAACAAATTCGAAACTAGCTCAACTCTTTGTAAAGACATTCACTTAGACGTATGTTCTGCGTGTCACCCGTTTTACACTGGTAAGCAAAAGATTTTAGACACTGGCGGCCGTGTTGATCGCTTCAACAAGCGCTTCGGTGCACTTAGCAGCAAGAAGTAATTATTGCTGTTTAGTTAAAAAAAGCACCTTAGGGTGCTTTTTTTGTGTCTAAAATTTACTACTTCTTATCTTATTTAGCTTGCTCGAGCTACATCACACCTTGCATAACTATTTCCTATTCTTATTCTGAGTATGCATAAACCTTTGCAGACAAATTGATAGATATTCTCTATATTTTAAATAGTACAAATTTTAACTAGGTTGATAAAAGTAGCTAACGTGGGCTTATCTGTTTTTAAAGTAGTGTAGTAGGCTGTTATTTTAAGTTTATGATGATACGTTAAACATACATTTTTTTAATATTTTAATAGACATAAACGCACCTCAAAACTTACTTTTTTGGTGAATTTTTATTTATCAAATGTTTATATAATCCTGCAAAGTTACTGAAAAACCTCTTAAAATTAAAGGATATAGCATATAACAGGATAGACCTGATATTGCTTGGAATTTAAAAATAATAAGGGTATCGTACCCCAAGACTCCACCTCTCACTTTAACTTAAATTGCAGGATACCATCGCGTTATGTCTGACTTTCGTGAACAAGCACTACATTATCACTCACATCCCGTACCTGGTAAAATTAGCATTGAGCTAACAAAACCAGCTGAAACAGTTCAAGACTTAGCCCTAGCTTATAGCCCAGGTGTCGCTGAGCCTGTACGTGAAATTGCCGCAGATCCTGCAAATGCATATAAATATACCGGTAAGGGTAACATGGTTGCGGTTATCACTAATGGTACTGCAATTTTGGGCTTGGGTAATTTAGGTCCTTTAGCGTCTAAACCAGTAATGGAAGGCAAGGCGTTATTGTTTAAACGTTTTGCAGGGCTTGATTCTATTGATATTGAAGTAAAGCACAAAACAACAGAAGACTTTATTAACACGGTTGCCAATATTGCTGACACATTCGGTGGTATTAACCTTGAAGATATTAAAGCACCAGAGTGTTTTGAAATTGAAAAAGCATTAATAGAGCGTTGTAGCATTCCTGTTTTTCATGATGATCAACACGGCACCGCTATTGTTACGGCTGCCGGCATGTTAAATGCACTAGAAGTACAAGGTAAATCAATTGAAGATGCAATAATTGTATGTTTAGGTGCAGGCGCTGCTGCAGTTGCGTGTATGGAACTGTTAATTAAGTGTGGTGCACTGCGTGAACACATTTATATGCTTGACCGCAAAGGTGTTATTCATACTCGTCGCGATGATTTAAATGAATATAAACAGCTTTTTGCTAACAATACCGATAAACGCACATTGCAAGATGTAATTGCAGATGCTGATGTGTTTGTTGGTGTTTCGGGTCCTAACTTGTTAGCTGCCGAAGATTTAAAACTAATGGCAGAAAAACCGGTCGTGTTTGCATGTTCAAACCCAGATCCAGAGATCGATCCTGCACTTGCTCACGGCGCACGCAACGATTTAATTATGGCAACAGGGCGCTCTGATTACCCTAACCAGGTTAACAATGTTTTATGTTTCCCGTTTATTTTCCGTGGTGCACTTGATGTACGTGCAAGCGCGATTAACGATGAAATGAAAATTGCTGCAGTTGAGGCTATTCGTAGTATTGCCAAAGAGCCTGTACCTGCAGAAGTTTTAAAAGCCGCAGGCGTAGATAAGCTAGAGTTTGGTGCGCAGTATATTATTCCAAAACCAATGGATCCGCGTTTACTACCGCGTATAGCTAAAGCTGTAGCACTTGCTGCGGTAGAGTCGGGTGTTGCGCAAATTGACTTGCCTGAAAACTATATGGCGTAATATATAACGCTTAAACAAAAAAACCTCAGCAATGCTGAGGTTTTTTGATTAAAAAGGTAACGATTTATTCTTCGTTTAAAATAGGCACTTCTAAACCCATTTCTTGCATTATCTTTTTAACTTCTTCTGGTACTTTTTCTGCGTTGTCTTTACGTAGGTCATCGTCATTTGGTAAAGGTTGGCCAGTAAATGCATGCAAAAACGCCTCACATAGCAATTCACTATTTGTTGCATGGCGAAGGTTGTTGATTTGACGACGCGTACGCTCATCCGTTAAAACTTTTAATACATTTAGCGGGATCGAAACGGTGATCTTTTTAACTTGCTCTGATTTTTTCCCGTGTTCTGCGTATGGGTGAATATACTCACCATTCCATTTAGCCATAAGATGTATCGTTGCCTCAGATTATTAATTTCTCACACGGTATAAAAAGCGTGTAAATATGCGTGAAATTCTATCGATTTAAAAAAGATAGTCAAATAATAGATACCAATCTATCTTAATAAGCCTATTTGGGATGTAAAAATAAGCTCACTTTTGTGAGCTAAAATGTGGTACTAGCAAACGCCTTTCCTAACTTTAGCCATCTAGAGCTTTAAAATACTTTGACTTATTAAAACGGATAACTTACTCTTTTAGACGTCTAAACATCCAAATTAATCAGGTGACGAATATGAGCGAAAAAAACAAAGCGACCATTGCTGTACGTAACGGCGTTGATGCTGATAAACATCATGGTGCAGTGGTGCCGCCAATTTATTTATCAACGACTTATTCGTTTGCCGACTTTGATACCAAGCGTGAGTATGATTATGGCCGCAGTGGTAACCCTAATCGTGATATTTTAGCAGAGACGCTTGCTAAGCTTGAAGGAGGCGCTCGCGGCATAATTACGGCCACTGGTATGGCAGCCGTGCATTTAGCTACTCAGCTACTTAACAGTGACGACACGTTAGTAATTCCACATGATTGTTATGGTGGTAGCTATCGTTTATTTACATCGTTACAAAAACGCGGACTATTGAAGCTTGAAGTATTAGATTTAACAAAAGAAGAAAGCCTTCAACAAATTTTAGCAATTAAACCTAAGCTTATTTGGATAGAGACTCCAAGTAACCCAGTACTTCGTTTAACCGATATTAAAGCGGTTACCGATGTTGCTAAGCAATGCGGTGCATTGGTTGCCGCAGATAACACGTTTTTGTCTCCTGCCTTACAAAACCCTATTAAGTTTGGTGTAGATATTGTGGTGCATTCAACTACTAAATATATTAACGGGCACTCAGATGTAGTGGGCGGCGCTGTTATTGCTGCAACACAAGAGCTTGGTGATGAGCTTGCTTGGTGGGCAAATAATATTGGTATTACGGGCGCTCCTTTTGATAGTTATTTAACGCTTCGTGGTCTACGTACTTTAAATGTGCGCTTAAGGCAGCACCAAGAAAATGCGCTAGCAATAGCTAAGTACCTTGAAAGTTCCAATTTTGTAAGCCAAGTTTACTATCCTGGACTTGAGTCGCATCCTCAACATGAACTTGCTAAAGCACAACAACTTGGCTTTGGTGGCATGGTTAGTTTTGATATTAAAGGCGATATAAACGACGCGGCAGCATTTTTAACTAGCCTTAAAACGTTTAGTTTAGCTGAGTCACTAGGTGGCGTAGAGAGCTTAATTTGTCACCCTGCAACTATGACGCACGCAGGTATGGAGGCAAAGGCACGTTTAGAAGCGGGTGTGGGCGATACGCTTATTCGTATTTCGGTTGGGATTGAAGATATACACGATTTAATAGCTGACTTTGAACGAGTATTTGAACTTGTAAAACCAGGGCAAAATAAAAATGTTGGCCGTGTAGGCAAAGGTGCTGGCACTTCTGGTGGAAACGTTAAATTAAGTGCAGCCCGTCCAGCGCTTTGGTAATTAATACCAATCCGCAATAATACCTAATCAATTTGAGGGATTAAACCGCACGATAACATCGTTAAAAATTCCTAATATAGAACAACTAAATAACGAAATTTTTGCCTTGTTATCGATACGGTTTTCTTACCTCAAAATAGACAACTTAATTAAGCGAATTGGTATAAATATGGTCAATTGTGTACATAAATTTGGTGGTTCAAGCTTAAGCTCTAGTGAGCGCTATCAAAGCGTAGCTAAAATAATTATTGGGCATACTCAGCCGGGCGACTGTGTTGTGGTGTCTGCTGCAGGTAAAACTACAGATACACTTGTGTCGTTGTGGCAAAGTTATCAGCTGCAAGACACGCAAGCTGTCGCTGATATTTTACTGCAGTTAAATAACCATCAAAGCGATTTAATTGAGCAGTTATTACAAGCTGATTTAAAGCGCTGCGCACTTAGAACACTAAATACCGAGCTTAGTAATATTGCAGAACTTGCTCAAGCTGAGCAGCTAAAAGAGGCTGCGTTACTTGCGCACGGAGAACTGTGGTCAGCACGTTTACTCGCTACTTATTTACAGCAGCTAAATATTGAGGCGTGTGCTCAAGATGCCCGTAGTCTTTTTACCTTAAACGATGGTGAATTAATGCATGCGCAAAATGCGCAGCAATGTCGACAGTCAATTTTACCTAATAAGATAAATATTGTTACTGGGTTTATTGCCGCCGATACGAAAGGTGAGACCGTAACACTTGGACGCAACGGTAGCGATTATAGTGCAACACTACTTGCAAATTACTGTGATGCTAAGCAGGTATGTATTTGGACCGATACACAGGGTGTGTTTAGCACTGATCCTCGAAAGGTAAAAAAGGCGATTAAGTACGGCAAAATTTGTCGCGGACAAGCTAACTTATTAGCTCGTTTGGGTAACCCTGTATTACATGCAAAAACACTATCGCCACTTAAAAACAGCGATATTAAGCTAGCTGTTCGTAGTAGTTTTGATGTGCAAGCAAGCCCAACAGATATAGTAAAAGAAGGTTCAGCAAAGAAAAAGCGCTTTATAACCACGCTGCAAAATGTTGATTTGTTAATGGTTGAAGGATTAAGTGAAGGTGAGGTCGCAAGCGTTAGTCAGCTTATTCAGCATAGCCTTCATCATTTTAACCATAATGGTGAAGTGTATTTAGTAGTACCGGCTGCACAAACATATCAAGTTATTAATTACTTTGCTGGTAGAGCTAATATTAGTGAGTCAAATTTAAATGGCTGTGCAATTATTGCCCCTGAGCAAGACGTTAGCGTATTAAAACTGCAAGCTTTAGAGGTATTAGCTGAGCAGACTATAAAACCGCGTTTTGTGCATCAAGATAATGGTTATGTTTTATTACTAACAGACCAATTTATAGATAGCGATATACAAAGCGCCTTACACGATAAGCTAATCAATAAAGGCCAAGAAATAGCCGTTATAGTTGCGGGCCTTGGCAATGTAGGCGATGCTTTTATTGAGCAGTTATCGGCACAATTTGAGCGTTTATCAGACGACTTTAGTATTAAATTGGTAGCGCTGGTTCGCTCTAAACATATGTTATTTAATGCAAGTGGCATAAATATATCGCAATGGAAAACTCAATGGCAGCATGAGGCGAATAGCTATGAAGCTGCGGATTTACTTAATGCGATAAGCGAGCTTGACTACGAACATAAAGTTTTAATTGATATTACTGCAAGTGAGCAGTTTAGCTTTTTATATACAGATTTTGTAGACCGAGATTGTCATTTAATTAGTGCTAACAAATATGCAGGTACAGCACCTACTTCTTGGTATAAAGCACTTCGTAGTAACCTTGGCGAACGTAATTTACATTGGCGATATAATACAAGTGTAGGTGCAGGCTTGCCTATCAATTTTACTTTGGCTGATTTGCAAAATAGTGGTGATAAAATTACGCGTATTGAAGGCGTGTTCTCGGGTACGCTTTCGTGGTTATGTAGTAAGTATGATGGTACCACTGCTTTTTCTGAGTTGGTATTAGAAGCTCAGAAAATGGGATTCACAGAGCCTGACCCTCGCGAGGATTTATCTGGACGAGATATGCAGCGTAAGTTACTTATTTTAGCCCGAGAGTTAGGTATAGAGCTTGAGCTTGATGATATTAGCTTATCGGCATTAATGCCCGGCGATCTTGCGCTAGGAAGCTGGGAAGACTTTCTAAACAATAAAGCCCAGCTAGATGCGTTCATTGAAGAGCATGCTGATACAGCAAAAGCTAATAACTCAGTACTGAGATACACAGGCCTATTAGATATAACAAAAACTGAAGTTATCGCTAAAGTAGGAATTACGTATGTGACCAATGGAGATGTGTTAGCAAACCTTACACCTGGCGATAATATTTTTGTAATTAATAGCAAATGGTATAGTGATAACGCGCTTGTGATTCAGGGGCCTGGGGCTGGGAAAGAAGTAACCGCTGCGGGTGTACACTCTGACTTATATTGGCTTGTTCAAAACTTAAAATAAGCCATTATTTAAATTAAAACGGCAGCTTAAATAAGCTGCCGTTTTTTGTATTACAGAGATATTATTAAAATAGCTCTTCTTCGGTTTTTGTGTCTTCTTCAAATATATCGTTTGGCTGAGATAGCACATACTTTGTCGGTGCAGTGCCTTTTTCGAAGTATTCAAAGCGGCTGGTGTAGTCATTTTTGTGGCTTAGCAAACCAGTGGCTAAATCAATACGAATCGAAACAAGCCCCTCAGGTGGCTCAATTGGCGCTTCAGGTGTTCCCTCAAGTGCGGCTTTCATAAATTCAATCCATGCAGGCTGCGCTGTTTTAGCCCCCGATTCAGCACCAGATATTTGGCTGCTATCTAAGTTGTTATTGTACGTAGAACGGCCAAGAGCGTTACCTGGGTTATCAAAGCCCACCCACACAGAAGTCATTACTTTACTGTTAAAGCCACTAAACCAGGTGTCTACAGAATCGTTTGTTGTGCCTGTTTTACCCGAAAGATCACGACGTTCTAAAGCTTGTGCGCGCCAACCTGTACCACTCCAACCCGTTTTATGGGCCCAACTACCGCCGCCCCAAATACCACTGTGCATTGCATCAGCAATTAAAAATGCATTCTGCTTAGAAATAATTCTCGGTGCACATTTTTTTGTTGGCTCCACTTCATCACTACTATTATGAAGTGAGAATTCATTATGTGTTGGTAAAGACTCTTCGTCACAGGCAAGGGCAGGGTTTGCTTTAAACAATACATTACCGTAAGCATCTTGAATTTCTGAAATAAAGTAAGGTTCAATTAAGTGGCCACCATTGGCAAATGCACTCATGCCACGAGCAAGTTCAAGTGGAGTAATGGAAGCACTACCCAGTGCTAGTGATTCACTGCGATTAATGTCTGAATCTTTAAAGCCAAACTTTAATAAATGATCAGCTGTACGTTGTAATCCAACGCCGCGTAGTAAGCGCACCGAAATAACGTTTTTAGATTGTGCTAAAGCACGGCGAATTCTTATCGGACCATTATATACAGCAGGACTGTTTTTGGGACGCCATGCTACGCCTTGGCTTTTATCCCATTGGTTTATAGGAGCATCGTTTAATATAGACGCAAGCGTGTAACCTTTTTCAAGTGCTGCTGAATATATAAAAGGTTTTATATTAGAACCTACTTGACGCTTTGCTTGTACCGCTCGGTTATATTGACTTTGTTCAAAGCTGTAACCACCTACAATAGCTTTAATTCTGCCATCTTGTGGGTCGAGTGACACAATAGCACTTGATGCTTCTGGTATTTGGCTTAGTAAGTAGCTGTCATCTTCATTTTTACGCACCCATATTTGCATTCCTGGCGTTAAAATATCTGTAGCTGCTTTTGGAGCAAAACTTTGGCGGTAACGAGTAATATATTTACGCGCCCATTTTAAGTTATCCCAAGTAAGAGTTGTGCGCTCGCCACTTTTAAGTAATACCGACGCTGTTTTATCATTAACACTAAGCACGGCTGCTGCTTTCAAAGTACCCAACTCATTTACGCTTTGTAATTTATTGAGTATTTGTTGCTCAGTTAAAGCAGGTTGTGTTTCAGGGTCCCATAAAACATCTGTTGGTCCTCTAAAACCATGGCGCATATCGTAATTATGTAAGTTATTTACAAGTGCGTTTTGCGCTGCTTTTTGAACTTTAGACTCTACCGAGGTGAAAATTTTAAAACCTGAGTTGTAAGCTTTATCTATTCCATAACGCGAGACCATTTCAGCGCGCACCATTTCAGAAATATACGGGGCGTATAAATTTATTTCAGCACCATGAAAATAAGCGGTGATAGGTTGGCTCGTTGCTTCGTTATATTCTTCTTGAGTAATATAATTTTCAGTTAATAAACGCCCTAAAACAACATTTCGGCGTGCTTTTGCACGCGTTGGGTTACGAATTGGGTTTAAAGCTGAAGGGGCCTTCGGTAAACCTGCAATCATCGCCATTTGTGCAAGTGTTAAATCTTTTAACTCCTTACCGTAATAAACTTGTGCTGCAGCACCAATACCAAAAGCGCGATTACCTAATTCTATTTTATTAAGGTAAAGCTCTAAAATTTCGTCTTTTGTTAATACACCTTCAATATGTAGCGCTATAAATATTTCTTTAACTTTACGAATATATGCTTTTTCGCGAGTTAAAAAGAAATTACGAGCAAGCTGCATAGTAATAGTACTTGCGCCTTGTTTTTTCTCGCCGGTAGATATAAGAACAATAGCCGAACGCACAATACCTATAGGATCTATGCCTATATGATCGTAAAATCGATTATCTTCTGTCGCTAAAAATGCATTAATGAGTGTTTGAGGAATTTCATCAATAGTCACTGGAATACGACGCTTTTCACCAAATTGATTGATTAAAAGCCCATCTTTTGTGAATACTTGCATAGGAGTTTGTAATTGCACGTCTTTTAAAACTTGCACACTGGGGATATCAGGTTTAACGTAGTAATAAAGACTGACCAAAGTGATCAGACCAATTAACACACAAATGATAAAAAATTGTAAAGTTCGTTTTAATAAAATCACTTATATTTCCCTAAATGGACTCCCAATTGCGAGTTTTGACTGCTAGTATATATTGATTAAAAAATGAATAATATTTTTTCAGATAAAAATTATAACTTGTTTATTATTAAAACAAAGGCCAAGTTGAAACATGCTAAGTCAACTATTTCAAAAACCGTCCCCGATGATGGTAGGAATTGATATTGGATCGCACTCTATCAAAGCGGTGCTTTTACGTGAAATTGAAACTGGATTTCGACTAGAAGCACTTGCAATTGAGCCGATGCCAAAAGGTGCGATGAGTGAGCGCACAATCCAAGATATTGAAGCGATTGGTAACGTTATTACAAAATTAAGAAAAAAATTACCGAAGTCGTTAAAATCTGCTGCAGTGGCTGTTTCTGGCCAAACAGTTATTACAAAAGTGATCTTCATGGATGTATCGTTAACAGATGCTGAACTTGAATCGCAAATTGAAATTGAAGCTGATAGTTTAATCCCTTACCCACTTGATGAAGTGAGCCTCGATTTTGAGAAGCTTTCGACGAATGAGGCCGATCCTAGCAAAATGAATGTTTTGCTTTCGGCTGCTCGTACTGAGAGTGTTGAAGCACGGGTGGGCGCTTTAGAAGCCGCAAATTTAGAGGCCAAAATAGTAGATGTAGAAAGCTACGCATTGAGCCGTGCTATGGACGTTTACTATCAACAATTACCTAGCGATGCATTTAATAAGTGTGTGGCTGTGGTCGATATTGGCGCAGTTTTAATGCTTGTGAGTGTTGTGCAAGCTGGGGAAACCATTTATACCCGTGACCAAGTTTTTGGTGGCGATCAATATACAAATAGTATTGTTGCTTATTATAATAAAGGCTTTGATGAAGCCGAAATAGGCAAAACATCAGGTGATTTACCGCCAAACTATACCTTTGAAGTATTAGCCCCTTTTCAAACTTCGTTACTTCAACAAGTTCGCAGAGCTGTGCAAATGTTTTTAACAACCAGTGGTAAAGAGCAAATAGATTATATTGTATTAACGGGCGGTACATCGATGATAAAAGGTATCGACCGATTGCTTATTGAAGAACTCGGTATCCACTCAGTTGTTGCAGAGCCTTTTGTAAATATGGAAATTTCCCCAAAGGTAGACCGTAATATAATGCAGCGTCACAAAACGCAGTTTGCAATTGCAACAGGGTTGGCATTAAGGAGTTTTTCAACATGCCACATATAAATCTACTGCCTTGGCGTGAATCACAACGCGAAGAATCGAAAAAGAAATTTGTAACTATACTTGTTGGTGTCGTTATACTTTGTTTTGCAAGTATGTATTTATTAAGCTCTTTTTATAGTGCCTTAAAAGACGGTCAAAACTTAAAGAATAATTATTTAAGCTCAGAAATTAGCATGCTAGATAAAAAAATAAGTGAAATACGAAGCTTAGATAAAAGAAAGGAAAATTTACAACAGCGTATGAGGCTCATTGAAGAATTGCAAAGCAGCCGTAACTTGGGTACGCAAATAATGGATGAAGTTGCCAAAATAGTGCCAGGTGGTGTTTATTTAACAAAACTGGAGCGCAAAGGCAGCCAAATACATGTTTTAGGACGTAGTGAATCTAATAATCGTCTATCAACAATGCTCCGCCAAGTACAAAGCTCATATTTACTAGAGAATCCTTCAATGCAGGGCATTGTTGCAGGCGATCAATCTTCGCGTTTACTTAGTGATTTTAATATGGAATTTTATGTAAAACCATTTGATAAAATTGGTGAGGTTAGCGATGAACCTTGATTTTAAAGCACTGAGTGAAATCGATTGGAATGAAATAGAGCTTGATAACATTGGTGATTGGCCAATTGCTGTTAAAGCAATTTGCTGCACATTTGTTGCGGGCCTTGTATTGTTTTTTAGTTATAGCCTATTAGTTTCTGATGAAATTGACAGCTACCATAGTGCCGTGGCAAAAGAAGTTGAACTACGAACAACTTATCGAACTAAGTATGCAGTAGCGAGCAAGCTTGAAATATATCGTCAACAAATGATTGAAATGGAAGATAAGTTTTCACAGCTATTAAAGCGTCTACCCACTTCGAATGAAACTCCTGGTTTACTTGATGATTTATCATATGTTGGGACAACGAGTGGTCTGACTTTTTTAAAAATAGGTTGGCTGCCAGAAGTTGAAAAAGAATTTTATACCGAGCTGCCTATTAAAATCGAAGTAATAGGTAGCTACCATGAGTTTGGTGAGTTTGTAGGTAAAGTGGCCCAGTTACCCCGAATTGTAAGCTTACATGACTTTTCTATTTTATCATCGGGCGATAAACAGTTAACATTCAGTGTTGTTGCAAAAACATATCGTTATGAAGAAGGGGTTAAAAAATGAAACTCCTTCGTGTAGTACCTTTAGCTATAGTATTTGTTTTAGCTGGTTGTAATGATGACACTTCTGAGCAAAAAGAATTTATTGATCAGGTAAAAGCAAGCACCACACCAAAGGTTGAGACGATTCCTGAACTGACAAAGTTTGAAATATTTGAGTACAGTGCTGGTCAGCTACGTAGCCCGTTTGTAGCGCCTCAGCCTGAGATTATTCAAAATAAACTAACGCAGGTAAAAAACTGTTTGCACCCAGATCAAGAGCGTCGCCGCGAACCGTTAGAGAAATACCCGCTAGATAATTTAGCAATGAAAGGCACAATTGGCTCTAGTGGACAAATATGGGCATTAATTACAGCAACAGATGACACTTTGCACCGCGTAACGGTAGGGAATTATCTTGGAAGTTATGATGGCAAAGTAAAAAGAGTAAGCAACGACTATATAGAATTAGTGGAATTAATCCCTGATGGGTCTGGCTGTTGGAAAGAGCGCCTGACGAAATTAGAAATGTTAGAGGCGGCAACAGATGGCGCAAATTAATAATAAAAAAGGTAAAAATAGGATGCATAAGGATGTACTTTGGCTTCATCGTATTTCACGGACATTACTGGCTGTTGTTGCTTTAGTCACTGTAAACTCAGCCATAGCTGGGCCATTGCTTTATGATGTTCGTTATAATCCATTACTTAAAGGCGAAACTGAATTACAGCTTGTTTTTGATGAAGAGTTAACCTTTGAACCAAAAGTTCAAGTGTTTAATAGCCCAGCCCGAATCGAAATGTTTTTTGATTCTGCAGAGTTAGAAGTTGGTTTAAATGATGTTGAAGTTAATCAAGCTGGAATTAGCAGTGTTACTAATGTTTTAACTAACAGTGGTTTAAAGGTAACGGTAAACTTAGATAGATTAAAAATTTATGAGACTGAAGTTCATAACAATTTAGTATCGATACGTGTCTCTGATAACCCTCTTACAGAACCTGAAAATGAAGATGTAGTGATGGACTCAGGTGATGAAAGTGGAAATTACATTAACCGTATCCAGTCAATTGATTTTAGACGTGGTGAGAAGGGGGAAGCAAAAGTACTTGTATTTTTACAAGACACTCAAGCTGCAATTGAAGTCCATGAAAGTGGCGGGAAAATTTACGCTGACTTTCATCACACCGATATTTTAGACGATCTACTTTATGAATTAGATGTATTAGATTTTGGAACTGTTGTAAGTAATATTGAGACTTTTAAAGAAGATGGTTTAAGTCGTGTTGTTATCGAACCTAATGCTCAGTTCACGTTTACGTATCAGCAAATAGATAATATTTTAACGTTGACAGTAGAAAAAGATGAAACGCAAAATGCGTACTTAGATGGTGGTGTTGAGTATCAAGGTCGCCCTATGACCTTAAATTTTCAAGATATCTCTGTGCGTGCAGCACTGCAAATTATCGCGGGTTACAACGACTTTAACTTAGTAACCAGTGATTCAGTAACGGGCAATATAACGCTGCGCCTAGATGGTGTACCGTGGGATCAAGCGCTTGACGTAGTACTACGTATTAAAGGGCTAGATAAGCGCATGGATGGCTCTATATTAATGGTAGCGCCTGCAGAAGAACTTGCAGCACGTGAAGCCAAAGATTTAAAAGCTAAACAGCAAGTTGAAGACTTAGAGCCTCTATATAGTGAATACATCCGATTAAACTATGCTAAAGCCGAAAATTTTGCTGATCTATTAAAAACAGATACAAACAGTATTATAACTGCCCGTGGTAGTGTATCTGTTGATCAACGTACAAATACTTTGTTAGTAAAAGATACTGTTAAGAGTATAGAAAACATTCGCCGCATGATTGAAACGCTTGATATTCCAGTGCAGCAGGTTGTAATAGAATCTCGAATGGTAACTGTGCGCGATAACGTTACTGAAGACTTAGGCGTACGTTGGGGCTTTAGTGACCAAGGCAGTAGTGTTGGTATTTCAGGCTCTCTTGAAGGCGCAGAAGGTATTTATAATGCGACATCTACTTCAGATGCACCAAGTATTTCAGACCGATTAAATGTAAATTTACCTATCACTAACCCTGCGGCTAGCATTGGCTTACACATAGCAAAACTGGCTAACGGCACGCTGATTGATTTAGAGCTAAGTGCGCTTGAGGAAGAGAATAAAGGCGAGATTATTGCTAGTCCACGTATAATAGCGGCTAATCAGCAAAAAGCCCGAATAGAGCAAGGTACTGAAATTCCTTATACTGAGTCAGCTTCAAGCGGTGCTACTACCGTAAGCTTTAAAAAAGCGGTACTGAGCTTAGAAGTTACACCTCATATCACACCTGATAATAAAGTAATTCTAGATTTAATTATTACTCAAGATACACGTGGTGATACTGTACAAACAGGTACTGGTGAAGCGGTGTCTATTGATACTCAAGAAATTCAAACACAAGTGTTAGTCGAGAATGGCCAAACCGTAGTACTCGGTGGTATTTTCCAACAGCAAATCATTAATACTACGAGTAAAGTGCCAATTTTAGGTGACATTCCTTACGTAGGAAGACTATTTAAAACCACAAGTGAGTTTAATGAAAAGCGTGAATTACTTATTTTCGTGACACCGAAAATACAAATTGATTAAAATACAGTGGTTTTATGTTAACCAACGGGTGATTATTTAGATTAATTGCTCGTTATATGGCTTTTTATTCTAATTGACTTGAAATACCCCTGCAATTACTGAGATAATCCCCTCCTTAATTTTGGGGCCAGGTCGTTAGGCGGGGTTTTATTTCAAATTTTAGAGTTTGTTTGTACTAAAAGATATGGCTGAGAAACGTAATATATTTCTAGTTGGCCCCATGGGGGCTGGCAAAAGCACGATTGGTCGTCACATCGCTGACCAATTACACCTTGAATTTGTTGATTCTGATCAAGAAATCGAACGCCGCACAGGTGCAGATATTGCATGGGTATTCGATCTTGAAGGTGAAGAAGGCTTTAGACTTCGAGAAGAGTCTGTTATTGGCGATTTAACCGAGATGCAAGGTATTGTACTTGCTACCGGTGGTGGTTCAGTAATGAGCAAAGAAGTTCGAAACAAGCTTTCGGCTCGAGGTATAGTTGTATACCTAGAGACACCTATAGAAAAGCAAGTTGCACGCACGCAACGCGACAAGCGTCGCCCATTACTGCAAACTGAAGAAGCACCTCGTAACGTACTAGAGCGCTTAGCAGAAGAACGCGAGCCCCTATACAAAGAAGTTGCCGATTTTGTTGTACGTACCGATGAGCAAAGCGCTAAAGTTGTTGCTAACCAAATCATCGAGAAATTAGATTTTTAAAAACCAATAATAAGGAAATAACTAAGCATGCTTAAATTAACAGTTAATTTGGACGAGCGAAGTTATCCTATTTATATTGGGGAATCTGCACTTCAAGATAATGGCCGCCTGGTTCACCACATTGGTGATTGTCGGCCTATCATCATTACTAATGACACAATAGCGCCTTTATATTTACAAGCGTTACTTGACTCATTAGCAGATCAAAATCCGCTATCTTTTATTATTCCTGACGGTGAACAATATAAATCACTTGAATGGTTTGAAAAAATATCAGCATTTTTACTACAAAATAACTGTGGCCGAGATACGTGTTTAATTGCGTTAGGTGGCGGTGTTATAGGTGATCTAACTGGTTTTGTAGCAGCGTGTTATCAGCGCGGCGTACCGTTTATTCAAATACCAACGACAGTGCTTTCACAGGTTGATTCATCGGTAGGTGGTAAAACGGCAGTAAATCATCCTTTAGGTAAAAATATGATAGGGGCATTTTATCAGCCTCAAGCGGTTTTTATTGATACACAAACATTACACACCCTACCAGCAAGAGAGTTTGCAGCAGGTATGGCTGAAGTAATTAAGTATGGTCTGATTTACGATACCGAATTATTTGCATACTTAGAGCGAAACGTAGCTAATTTGCAGCAACTAGATGAAACGTGCTTACAGCATATTATTTTTAGATGTTGTGAAATAAAAGCGCTTATAGTTGCGCAAGATGAAAAAGAGCATGGTTTACGTGCTTTATTAAACTTAGGTCATACATTTGCCCATGCAATTGAGGCAGAAATGGGCTACGGCGTTTGGTTACATGGCGAAGCTGTTGCAACAGGCATGGTATTAGCAGCTAAACTTGCCAAGACACGCCAAGATTTAAGCGCAAGTGAAGTTGATCGAATTATTAAGCTGCTTGAGCTATATAATTTACCAACAGAAATTCCAAAGCAAATGACTAGTGAGCAGTTCCTAACGCATATGCGTAAAGACAAAAAGAATAAAAGAGGCACTATACGCTTTATTCTACCTACCCAATTTGGCCAGTGTGCATTAGTTGATGATGTTTCTGATGACCAAGTTAGAGACTTAATCGAGCAGTAAATGCAGTCACAAATTTTACCAAGCCGTGCGGCTTTGGTGGATAGAATCGCACTGCAATTTGAGTACGGACAAAATTTAATAGTTTTACTTGGCACATCGGGGCTAGGTAAAAGTTATATGCTCGAAACCTTCATTACAGATAAATACAATGACTTTAATAAAGCGTTTGTGCAAGTAAGTGCACAAATGACTGACGCTCAGTTAATGAGCGATTTATTAGAGCAAAGCTTTAATTCCCCTTTAGTTGATCATAATTTAAGTTTACCTGAAAACTATTACCAGCTGCTTGAGCAACAGCAGTGCGGACCTTGTTTATGGGTGCTTGATGGCGGTAGGCAATTATCTGAAGAGATACTAATTGAGCTTGAGCTGCTTTCTAAAAATAGCCCTAATACGTTGTATATCATAATTGCATCACAGTCTAAACTTGCTTTAAATGATGCTGTCGAAATTTACTTGGAGCCACTGACGCTTCGAGAAAGCAAGATGTTATTGCAGTGGTACTTTACTGATTTACCTTATGATGAAGACCCTGTTTTTAGTACTTTTTTAGCCGAGGCTCATGGTAATCCCAGCTTATTGCTTGCTTGGCAACCTAGTGAGCACATAGCCGATATTATCGTTAAAGATAAAGTATCTTGGCGATTGCACTTATTGATTTTGATGTTGTTAATTATGCTTTTAATTATTGGTCTGCTTTATAAGTCTGATATGACGCAGTGGTGGCAACAATATTATCAGCAGGAAGAAGCGCAAGTCCTAAATACAGCAACATCTGTAGAGCAAGTAAGTGAGCCGGTTATAAAGCAAAATGAGTCAGTAGTTACCTTAAATGACCCTGAAGTAGTTGAGCCAGATATTGAGCCAGAGAGCGTACACATTAATGATGTGCCTGCTATCATGCAAAGTCTTACCGAACCTGCAAATACCGTTAAGGTATTAGACAATGCTATTGATAATAGCGTTAAAAACAAAAGCAGTGAAGCAGGTGAAGTTGTATCTAAAGCTCTAAAAGTAGAGAAAGTAAATACAGCAGAGCAAACTCAGATAAGCCAAGATAATATTTGGTACATGCAGCAAGCAGATACAAATAGTGTTATTCAATTATTAGCGGTAACTCAGCAGGAAGTTCGCGATAATTTCATTGCTCAATTCAATCTACAGCAGCAAGCACATTCTTACCAAACGAAGCGAAATAATCAAATATGGTGGGTTGTTACATTTGGCAGCTTTGAGAGTATAAACGAGGCAAAATCAGCAATGGATACTTTACCCCCTGGGGTTAGAAAAAATAAACCTTTCTATAAAAAAATTAGTAAAATAAAGCAAGAAATAGCAGTCGTTGATCAGTAAAACACACTGCTTTAGTGTAAAATCGCGCAACACCAGATTGAAGTAAAGAGCCAATGCAGCAAAAAAGTAGAGCCTTCCTTAAATGGGCCGGCGGAAAATACAGCCTAGTTGAAAACATTAATGCGCGATTAAACCAAGCTAGCAAGCATGCTGATACTTTGGTTGAACCTTTTGTTGGTGCAGGCTCTGTGTTTTTAAATAGTGACTTTAAGCACTATATCCTCAATGATATCAATGCAGACTTAATTAACTTATATAAAGAGCTTAAAAGCTCTCCAGATGAGCTTATTAGTGACGCTAAAAAGCTATTTGTTGATTTGAATAATCACGCAGATGCGTATTACGAATATCGTGTGCAGTTTAATCAAAGCCGTGATGTATACGAACGCTCAATCTTGTTTTTATACATGAACCGCCATGGTTACAACGGACTGTGTAGGTATAATTTAAAAGGCATTTTTAATGTGCCTTTTGGTAAGTATAAAAAGCCTTACTTTCCTGAAAAAGAAATGTATTTTTTTGCTGAAAAAGCACAAAAAGCAACGTTCACTTGTTTAGATTACGATGACGTTTTTAAGTTAGTGCCTAACAATGCTGTTATTTATTGCGACCCACCTTATGTACCATTAAGTAAAACGGCTTCTTTTACGTCTTACGCAAAAGGGGGGTTTAATTTAGATGATCAGGCTAACTTAGCTAATTTGGCAGAACAAGCCGCATTTGAAAATAACACACCTGTGCTTATTTCAAACCACGATACCGTGTGGACGCGTAAAATTTATAGCCAAGCATCGCTTGAACAAATTCAAGTAAAGCGCACTATTAGCCCCAAAGGTGGCTCTAGAAATAAAGTTGACGAGTTGATGGCTATGTATTTAGCACCCAAGCAACCACTGCGTAAATTGCGATAACAAAAGCAACAAATAGTACAATCGCAATTAAAATGATGGATAAAGGGGAATGTTGTTTAAAATCGACTTGGCGTTTATTTTCAGACTGAACACCAAAAAATGCAGCTAGCACACTTTGCAACGCGCTAAAAAATTGTAGCATTATTTAAAATAAAGGTTTTAAAGAAGGACTGTTTTTAGAATCTTCAGAACTAGTAAGTAGTTCCAGTAAATCAAGGTAATGAAACTGAGCACTACGGCTATCGCCAGTTAACCACGAAAACCATGATGACTCTTCTTCAGCTTTAATACACGCAGTTAAAGTGTTTTGAGCACTTACCACTTGTGTATTATGACAATTACTCACTGAGCTTAATTCTTGCTCAGAGCTTGAACCAAAGCTAAACGCCCCGATAAGCAGTAATGCCGACGCAATTAATATCCCAATTTTAAAAGCACGCATGATGAAATCCAATAATTTGTTACTTTTTTAATCATAGCAAATATTGGTTAAATATCAAACTTAAAGTTACCTAAAATGGGGGCTATTACGCCATATTACTTGGGTAACATCTTCAATTAAGTTACATTAACGCAATACACTATTTATTGATGGAGTTAATCATGTTTAACCCAGAGCAAAAATATTTAATAGCCCCTTCTATTTTGTCTGCTGATTTTGCAAAGCTAGGCGAAGATGTTGATAAAGTTCTCGAAGCGGGTGCTGATGTGGTTCACTTTGATGTAATGGATAATCACTATGTACCTAATCTCACAATTGGTCCTATGGTGTGTAAAGCACTAAGAGATTACGGTATTACAGCTCCTATCGACGTACATTTAATGGTTAAGCCTGTAGATAGCATAATACCTTTATTTGCTGAGGCTGGTGCTTCTATTATTACTTTTCATCCTGAAGCCAGTGAGCACGTCGATCGTACAATACAGTTAATTAAAGATCACGGCTGTAAAGCAGGCTTAGTGTTTAACCCAGCAACAAGCCTAAGTTATTTAGATCATGTTATTGATAAGCTAGATACCATTTTACTAATGTCGGTAAATCCTGGGTTTGGCGGGCAAAGCTTTATCCCTCATACGCTTGAAAAATTACGCCAAGCCAAACAGCGTATTATTGAATCAGGCCGAGATATTCGCTTAGAGGTTGATGGTGGTATTAAGGTCGATAATATTGCAGCAGCGGCTCGAGCGGGTGCTGATATGTTTGTTGCAGGCTCAGCTATTTTTAATCAACCTGATTACAAAGTGGTGATTGATCAAATGCGTGAGCAGCTTGGAAGTGTTAAGTAATGAAGTACGATGTCGCCTTATTTGATTTAGATGGTACTTTGGTTGATAGCGTTTACGACTTGTATATCGCTATTAATTTAACCTTGAGCGATTTTGCTTTTCCTATTGTTAGTCAACGCTTGGTTGAAAGTTGGGTTGGTAATGGTGTTGAAGTCCTTGTAAAACGCGCTTTGAGTGGCGATATGCAAGTGAGTGAAAATTTAGATGAGTCACTTAGTGGCGAAGCAATATTACAGTTCTATAAGTATTATGAACAACAAGTTGGTGAGTATAGTGTTTTGTACCAACATGTAGAAACAGGGCTTGCAGCACTTCGCGGTATGCCTAAAGCATTAATCACTAATAAGTCTCGAATTTTTACAGAGAAATTACTCGAAAAATTGGCACTAACGAGTCATTTTGATGTGGTTGTATGCGGTGACGATATGGCAAAAAAACCATCGCCAGAACCATTGCTATTTGCCTGCAAAAAACTAAATGCGGAACCTAATAAAGCAATAATGATAGGTGATTCTAAAAGCGATATACTTGCAGCTAAAGCCGCTAATATAGACGTAATTGCACTTAGTTATGGCTATAACCAAGGTGAAAGTCTTGAGGATTATAATCCGCAGTACCTATGCGATAACTTCTTAGATATAATACCTGTTCTAACGCAGCGTTAAATATTATTCATTAAGCAAAATAAAGGAAAATCATGAGTAAACCAGTAGTTTTAAGCGGCATTCAGCCAACCGGTGGTATGACAATAGGCAACTATGTTGGCGCTATTAACCAGTGGCTAAAGTTACAGGAAGACCACGAAAGTTTCTTTATGTTAGTAGACTTACACGCTATTACGGTTCGCCAAGAGCCTGAATTACTGCGCTCTCGAGTGTTAGATGGTATTGCTCTTTACGCGGCATGTGGCATTGATCCTGAAAAATCTGCGTTATTTGTACAATCGCAAGTACCTGAGCACGCACAATTAGCGTGGGTATTAAATTGTTACGCGCAAATGGGTGAGCTTAATCGAATGACTCAGTTTAAAGACAAGTCATCTAAGCACGCAAATAACGTAAACGTGGGCTTATTTTCATATCCGGTATTGCAAGCTGCAGATATTTTATTATACCAAGCTGATCAAGTACCAGTAGGGGATGATCAAAAGCAACACTTAGAGCTGACTCGCGATATAGCCACACGCTTTAATAATTTATATGGCGACGTATTTAAATTACCAGAGCCGTACATCCCTGAGTTTGGTGCACGCGTAATGAGCTTGCAAGATCCACTTAAAAAAATGTCTAAGTCTGACGAAAACCCAAATGGTTACATCATGTTATTAGATGAGCCTAAGCAAATTGTGAAAAAGCTTAAAAAAGCAGTAACTGATTCAGATGAACAAGCACGTATTTATTTTGATCGCACAGAAAAGCCTGGCGTATCAAACTTGCTTACTTTATTGAGTGTTGCAACTAAGCGCTCAATTGAAGACCTAGTTCCTGAGTATGAAGATAAAATGTATGGCCATTTAAAGAAAGATACAGCAGATGCAGTTGTAAATATGATTGAGCCAATTCAAGCACGCTTTAAAGAGATCAGAGAAGATCAAAACCTACTTGATGGCATAATGAAGTCAGGTGCTGAAAAAGCAAGTGTACGTGCTGAGAAAACATTGAAATCGGTATACGATGCGCTTGGTTTTATTCCTCGCGGGTAAGTTTATTAAAATAAAAAATGCCGCTTGTTAGCGGCATTTTTTATATAGCACATATCAACATGATGGACCCAAATAGAAACAGTAGCGATATAGCTAGTTTGTCTGTTTTATCCATTATTCAGCCCCTCTTACTGTTATATCTGCCGTGCTATCAATATCAACTAGAGAAACTTTATAGCCCTTATTTTCAAGTAAGGTAAGTAAACTATCTTGTCCTGCAAGATGGGCAACTCCAACAAGTACAAACTCATTTTTATCGTTGTTAAACATGGCTTCTACTTTTGGTAACCAATCATTATTTCTATCTGTAATGAGTTGTTTATAACTATTCGGATCATTTTTCTGCATATCTTCAAGTGCTACTTTATTTAGGGTGTCTGTATCACCTTTGCGCCAGGCAGCTAATAGTCCTTTAAACATATCGCCATAGTTGTGCAGCTCGGCTAAGTTATGTTTAATGAAGTCGTTTTCGTTGCCTTGACCCATTTTTTTAAAAAGCTCTAACTGAAATTCCATTGTTTCTAAGTAATTTTTTGTTTTGTTATCTTCAGTCGCTTTTTTAGTAAAATAAGCATCAACACCTTCACCCATTAAATTTTGCTTTTGAAGCTCCATCGACATTAAAACAATACCAACCATAGCAGGGCGAAAGCCATCTAACTTAGCGAGATTAGCGCCAAACTCGTTAAGCTTATTTTCAAGTGATGCCTTAATCTCGGGTTCTAGTTTTTGACTTAACGTTTCGTTATTTGTATACGATAGTGCGCCTAACATTTGCATTTGCGCATTAGTGTCGGCTGGGTCAGTTATCGGTGCTTCTAAAATAATTGTATCCGCTTGTTCATAAGCATGGTTAAACTCAGCGGGTAGTGGCATTTCAGCTTTAGGTAGTATGTGAACTGTACCGCCAATAAATAGTGAGTCATTACCATTGCTTACTTGCCATACAGAGCTTTGGGCCTGTGCTGTATTTGCTAAAAGACTACAGCTAAGTAATACGCTGGCAGATACTAATTTTTTTGTGAATTTTTTCATGATAATTCCTTTATGTAACTTTTAATTTTATTGTTTTTAGTTCGATAACACAGTGCTGAAATATGCAGTGATTGAGGATGTTAACTTTGAAAGGTTTTTATCAATTTGCGAGTTTATTTTGCTCATTGAAGAGTCAAGCTCAGCTGATATTTTTTCATCTATCGAAGAAAGTAACGTTTGTGTATCAACATTACTTTTTAAAGACTCAGTGGCGTCTATGTTGTTTGTTTCTTGCTGCTTTTTATTAGCT
This sequence comes from Pseudoalteromonas sp. SR41-1, assembly GCF_014164015.1. Classification (NCBI taxonomy): domain Bacteria; kingdom Pseudomonadati; phylum Pseudomonadota; class Gammaproteobacteria; order Alteromonadales; family Pseudoalteromonadaceae; genus Pseudoalteromonas; species Pseudoalteromonas sp. SR41-1. The sequence goes on along the minus strand of NZ_JACJEK010000005.1, from coordinate 149,951 downwards.
GGGTTAATCGCCTCTATACTTTCACCAATTATGCATTGATTAAAATTACTTTGAACGGTGTGTTGTTTAACGTCAGCTGCAATAACTGAAGTTGTATTAAAAGCAGTTGCTAGTAGTAAAGCCGGTAGTACTTTTTTCATTGTGCTATTCATAATTAAACCTTTTATATTTTTAATTGCAGCCAATTTAGAATCACAAATGATTTTTTACTAAGCTGCTTGTTGATGACGGTTTAAAGAATATCGCTGAATTTATTGAGAGTCGCTTATCTAGTTATGAGCAATTAATAGATAAGGTTTTTAAATTAAATAATTGTTTTAATTTAGAGGGTTAGCCTTAAACCTTATAATGCTAATATAAGGTTTAAAATGCTTTTTCTATAAAAGAAAGTGTAGATGTGATACGGTTTATAAAAATAAAAATACGTAAAAACTATGAATTATCAAATCGGACCTTGGCAATTTATTAGTAATCGCTGTGTGATTACTTCAAACCATTTAGAAAGGGAATTAGATCCACTTTTAGTAAAGCTATTACTTCACTTTATAGACAAGCCTCAACAAATTGTTTCCCGCCAAGAGCTTATTGAGAGTGTGTGGCAACAGAGCTTTGTTGATGATAATGCGATTAACCGTGCAATCTCAGAGTTAAGAAAGCAGCTTGCCCACCCAATTGAAAAAGCGCCGCTTTTAAAAACGCATTACCGTAAAGGATATAGCCTAACAGTAATACCTGAGCGTTTAACGCAAGCAAACGTTTTGAAAGAGCCTGTAAACATTTTGCCTGACTCACCGGGTATTTCTGCCAAAAATGAAGAGATAGCTACTGCAACTACTTCTCAACCAGTTCAAAAAAAGAATAGTAAAAATTTTTTGATTTATTCTTTACTCGTCATTATTTGCCTGTGCTCTTTAGTATGGTTTGGGTTGTTTTTTATTAATGCACCTTCTAGCGAAAAGATTAAACAGATCACGGTTAATAAGGTAGCAAGCACATGGAATATAGGCAGTGAGGTTCACCCTGAGATGTCCTCAGATAAACAATATTTAGCTTATACAAATGTTGAACCTGAAAATGACGTAATGCATGCATTTGTAAAGCGACTATCTGATCAAAGGGAGGTTGAAATTACCTATCCTGGCTTTCAAGTATCTATTTTATCGTGGCAGTTAAATCAGCACGCAGTGCTTATACAAGCTACAAACTTAAAACAACAGCAGTGCGAAATGGTACTGGTTGATTTAAGCCAGTTTCCTATTGTTGGTGAGGCTACATTAATTAAAAAGTGTGACCTTAGATACACCGGCTACGCACAAGTAGACGAAAATAGTGAATATATTTATTACACTGAATATAAAAATGAGCAAGATGGCTCAGGTTTATATAAATTTGATTTAGAGTTACAAAAAGAGTCCATTGTTATTCCACCACCAGGTGTAATGTATGGCGTAATAATGCCGCGCTTATCTTCTTCAGGTAATAAAATAGCATATATACTTAGTCAAAAGGGTAAGCCTTTTTCTGTATTTAGCTATAACTTTGAGACCCATGAAACCAACCGGTTATTTAAAGCAAAGAAAAGCATAATTAGCTTCGCGTTTGACTGGCTTGCAGACGATAAAGGCGTGATTGTTTTTGAAGCCTCTGACCTTTCAACCATTGTGTTTGATGAAAATAATATTATTAAACGCACACTAACGGTTACCCCAGCAATTTCACCTTATTATATTGCAGTTCAATCTGCTAATAGCCTCTTTTACTCAGCAAATAAAACACAAGCATTTTCGTTAATTAAAGCGACTAATCTTTTTAGCGATGTTCCTGAGTATGAAGCACTCTACAAAAGTGATGAAGACGACTACCACATTGTAGAAGTCATTAATGAGAAAGGACCAGCGCATATTTTTGTATCCGAGCGCTCTGGCAGCAGTCAGTTGTGGTTATCTCAAAATGGACTTACAAAGCAACTTAGTAACTTTACTTATGAAGGGAAATCTACCTTTGCTATTGGCGGGCTAAGAGTATCGAGTAAGCAAGATCGTGTTTTATTAAGAGTTAATAGCGATATTGCATTTTTTGACGTTATGTCGAACAAACTCTATACCATAGCTGAGTTTAAAGGGCGACAAATACTAAACTATGTATGGTCTAAAGATAATGAAAGTATAATTTATTTAGAGCGAAGTGGTTCAGAAAACCTATTTGCTCAGTTTAATTTATTAACGCGAGACACAACTATATTAGAGGATATTAAAGCCAACAAATTAATTTCAGGCGCTGACGGTACTAATTATGCAATTACTAATAATCAGTTAATTAAACTATCAAATAAACAGAGTTGGGAATTACCCAAAGACGCGCGACAAGCACAACTTTTTGCTATTAATGGTAATTACCTTTACTACTCTGATGCGATTTCAAGAGTTGCTCGGCTTAATTTAGAAGATAAGACAGTAAAAGATGTGCACGTGGATTTTAAACCCATCGCATTTTTTATTAGTGATAACAATCAAATTTTCTTTACAGAATCAAAATATAAAGACATGCAAATAATACAGATAAGTTGGAATAACTAGGGTCACTAGGGTCTGTTGATCTTTCAAGGTTAAATTTGCAGCAGTATGTTGCTTTTCTTTAATAACATTTTCGATTGTTATGTTGATAAAAGAAAAATTAGAGCCAAAAAATAGCGAGAAGTGAATCTTCTCGCCATTTTTAATTAAGTGTAATCTCGACAGTTAAATAACCTCAAAGCCGATTAATTTGTCACAACTGAACCTCTATTTATTTAATAGAGGTTTTAAGTAATGCCCAGTATGTGAACGCTCACATTCGGCCACTTCTTCTGGTGTACCTGCAATGAGTATTTCACCGCCGCCAGCTCCGCCTTCAGGTCCTAAATCAATAACCCAATCTGCTGTTTTAATAACATCGAGGTTGTGCTCAATAACCACAATGGTGTTACCGTGATCGCGCAGGCGATGTAATACAACAAGCAGCTGTTCAATATCAGCAAAGTGTAAGCCTGTTGTAGGCTCATCTAATATGTAGAGTGTTTTACCAGTATCACGCTTTGATAGCTCGCGTGCTAGTTTTACACGTTGCGCCTCACCACCTGAAAGCGTGGTAGCGGCTTGTCCTAAACGAACATACGATAAACCGACGTCCATCAGCGTTTTAAGTTTACGGGCAATAGCCGGTATTTTGTCAAAATACTCATGCGCGTCTTCAACAGTCATCTCAAGTACTTGGTGTATGTTTTTACCTTTGTATTGGACTTCGAGCGTTTCGCGGTTATAGCGTTTGCTCTTACATACATCACACGGTACATACACATCAGGTAAAAAGTGCATTTCAACTTTAATTAAGCCGTCACCTTGGCACGCTTCACAGCGTCCGCCTTTAACGTTAAAGCTAAAGCGACCTACTTTGTAGCCACGTGAGCGCGCTTCTTGTGTGCCTGCAAATAACTCACGAATACCGGTAAATATACCTGTGTAGGTTGCCGGATTTGAACGAGGAGTACGACCAATTGGGCTTTGATCAATATCGATCACTTTATCAAAATGATCTAAACCGCTAATTGATTTATACGGTGCCGCTTCGGCAGTGGTTGCGCCATTTAGCTCTGTATGAGCAAGTTTAAATAAAGTATCGTTTATTAGCGTTGATTTACCTGAGCCCGATACACCTGTCACACAGGTCATTAAACCAAATGGGATTTTTAAATCCACATTTTTAAGGTTATTACCCGTTGCGCCAAATAGCTCTAGCCATTTGTCGTTCGTTGGGTGACGCTCTTTTGGTATTTCTATTTTACGTACGCCTGATAAAAATTGGCCCGTAACAGACTCTTTGCTTGCTAAAATATCGTCGCGCGTACCTTGAGCAATAATATGCCCACCATGAACACCCGCACCTGGGCCAATATCAATAATATGATCTGCAGCACGAATAGCATCTTCATCGTGCTCTACCACAATAACGGTGTTACCTAAGTCGCGCAAATGGACCAATGTTTGTAATAAACGGTCGTTATCGCGTTGATGTAATCCAATAGATGGCTCATCTAGTACGTACATTACACCTACAAGACCGGCACCAATTTGACTGGCTAAGCGGATACGTTGAGCCTCACCACCTGATAATGTATCGGCGCTACGTTCAAGTGATAAATAATTTAGGCCAACGTTAATTAAAAACGATAAGCGGTCGCGAATTTCTTTTAATATTTTTTCAGCTATTTGGCCTTTTTGTCCGGTTAACTCTAAACCTTCAAAAAATTCCATGGCTTCACCAATACTCATGCATGTGATTGCAGGTAAGTTGGTTTGTCCAATAAATACATTTCGAGATTCTTCGCGTAAGCGCGAGCCATGACAGCTAGGACACGCTTGGCTTGTTTGGTATTTAGCAAGTTCTTCGCGTACAGAGTTTGACTCGGTCTCGCGGTAGCGGCGATTCATGTTGTTTAAAACGCCTTCAAACTCATGGTTACGCGTAATTAAATCGCCACGGTCGTTACGGTAATTAAACGCAATCTTAGTGCTACCAGAGCCATCTAAAATAATTTTTTTCGAGTCGCTGTCTAAATCTTGATAAGGCACGTCTAAATCAAAATTGTAATGATCTGCAACCGCTTGCAGCATTTGATAGTAATAAAAGCTGCGTTTATCCCAGCCTTTAATTGCACCGCCAGCAAGGCTTAACTCTGGGTTATGCACTACGCGATTAGGATCAAAATATTGACGTATACCTAAGCCATCACAGGTTTGACAAGCACCAGCTGGGTTATTAAACGAAAACAAACGCGGCTCAAGTTCAGTCATTGCATAGCCACAAGTAGGGCAGGCAAAATTTGCTGAAAATAGAATCTCTTCAGCGCTACTATCGTCCATGTATGCTACATGTGCAACACCATTAGACATTTCAAGTGCAGTTTCGAACGATTCTGCTAAGCGTTGTTGTAAGCCATCTTTTACTTTAAATCTGTCTACTACAACTTCTATTGTATGTTTTTTATGAAGCTCAAGCGTTGGTGGATCAGACAAGTCACATACTTCACCGTCTATACGGGCGCGAATGTAACCTTGGCTAGATAGCTGTTCTAATAACTTAACATGCTCACCTTTACGCTCTTTTACTATTGGCGCAAGCAGCATTAATTTACTGCCCTCAGGTAGAGCCAAAACAGTATCTACCATTTGGCTAACGGTTTGCGCAGCAAGTGGTAAATCATGTGTAGGACATCGTGGTTCGCCAACGCGGGCAAACATAAGTCGTAAATAATCGTAAATTTCGGTAATAGTACCTACGGTTGAACGCGGGTTATGAGACGTTGACTTTTGCTCAATAGAAATGGCAGGAGAGAGGCCTTCGATGTGATCCACATCAGGCTTTTCCATGAGCGATAAAAATTGTCTTGCGTACGCAGAGAGTGATTCAACATATCGCCGTTGTCCTTCTGCATAAAGCGTATCAAATGCAAGTGATGACTTCCCCGAACCAGATAGACCCGTAATAACTATTAATTTATCACGTGGGATGGTTAGGCTGATGTCTTTTAAATTGTGCGTTCGGGCGCCTCGGACTTCAATGTTTTCCATGCTATCTCGTTTGTTACCAAAATTATTTACTCAGTATCGCATAATACGAAGCAATATTAATCCTTGATCAATGAAAAATCCTTACTTATAGGCGATTAATTATTGCCAAGCTTATGGTAGAATCCCAACCTCAATTTTTCATAGAGTAAGATCACGCAGATAATGACCGCATCTTCACTTAATTCACGAGAAAAACGCGCCGCTGTATCACTGGCGAGTGTGTTTGCATTTAGAATGCTCGGCTTGTTTATGCTGATGCCTGTATTGGCTATTTATGGACAATCGCTTGAAGGTTTTTCGCCTATTTGGATTGGTTTTGCCATTGGTGCGTATGGTTTAACGCAAGCTGTACTACAAATACCTATGGGTCGATTATCCGATAAGATTGGTCGTAAAAAGGTTATTGTTGGTGGTTTAGTTGTATTTGCTATTGGCTCTGTAGTTGCTGCATTAGCTGACTCTATCCAAATGGTTACCGTAGGCCGTGCTTTACAAGGTATGGGCGCAATAGCCAGTGCGCTACTCGCGTTTGCTTCAGATTTAAGCCGCGATGAGCAACGACCAAAAGTAATGGCCGTTATTGGTATGAGCATAGGAATGAGCTTTGCCTTTGCTATGTTACTTGGGCCAATTGTCGCCGCTTCGTGGGGTATTGCAGGTGTATTTTGGTTGACTGCTATTTTAGCTGTCTTTGGTATATTTATAGTGACCATGCTAGTGCCAAAGGCGGTAAATAAAGCGCCCAAAGGCGATACATTAGCAAGCTTCAGCGACATTAAAAAATTAATTAAACACCCTCAGTTAGCACGATTAAATGCAGGTGTATTGTTATTGCATTTAACGCTAACCACAATTTTTGTGGTACTGCCGAGTCAATTAATTAAAGATGGCTTGGTTGCCGACCATCACTGGTATTTGTATATTCCAGTGCTATTTTTAGCATTTTTATTAATGGTACCAATAATGATTGTGGCCATTAAAAAAGAGAAAGAAAAACAAGCATTTATTGGCTCGGTAGCCTTGTTAACTATTAGTATGTTAGCAATGTCGGTATGGGTTAATAGTGTAGTAGGCATTGCTGTGTGTATGCTGCTTTATTTTGTGGCGTTTAACTTTTTAGAAGCCACTATGCCTGCGCTTGTATCGCGAATAGCACCTGCAAGCCAAAAAGGTTCAGCAATGGGAGGCTACTCATCTAGTCAGTTTTTAGGCGCCTTTTTAGGCGGTATGTTAGGTGGCTATGTAGCACAAACTACAACGACGCAAGCTGTGTTTGCGGCAGCGGCACTTGTTGGGTTAATATGGCTTATTATTGCGTGGAAAATGCAAGTCCCACCCAAAAGTAAAGTTATTAGTTTAATGACCAAATTAGATTCTGAAGAGCATGCTCAAGTACTTGCTTCTCAGTTAGTTGCTTTACCAGGTGTAATAGAAGCAACTGTAGTTCGCGATGAAAGTCGCAGCTATTTAAAGATTAATGATAAAGAATTTGACCTAGACCAAGCGCGTAAAGTCGCTGGTTTAATCTAACATTTATAGGAGATGGTTCCATGGCACGCGGTGTGAACAAAGTAATTTTGGTTGGTAATTTAGGGCAAGATCCTGAAGTTCGTTATATGCCTAACGGCAACGGTGTAGCAAATATTACCCTAGCAACTTCGGATAGCTATAAAGATAAGAACACTGGCCAAATGGTTGATAAAACTGAGTGGCACCGTGTTGTATTTTTTGGCAAGTTAGCTGAAATTGTTGGTGAATATTGTCGTAAAGGTTCACAAATTTATGTTGAAGGTAAACTTCAAACACGTAAGTGGACCGATCAACAAGGCCAAGAAAAATACACTACAGAAATAGTTGTAGATGGCTTTACTGGTCAAATGCAAATGTTAGGCGCACGTGGTGGCGATCAACAAAGTGGTGGTTACCAAGGTAATCAATCACAAGGTGGAGGTTACCAAGGCAATCAAGCGCAAAGTGCTCAACAAAGCGGTGGTTACGGTCAAAATAATCAAGGCCAAAATAACCAGCAACAAGGTGGTTATGCTCCACAACAGCAAGCAGCACCTGCAGCGCAGCCAAAACCGGCTCCAGCACCACAGCAGCAAAGTAATCAATACCAGCCGCAAGGCGGCTTTGCACCACAACAAAATAGTGCACCGCAGCAGCAAGGTGGTTTCGCTCCTAAACCACAAAGTGCTCCGCAAGGTGGTGCATCAAACCCAATGGAACCAACCATTGATTTTGATGACGATATCCCGTTCTAGATCATGGTTTATTTAAAAGTGTAAGAATAAATAGATTCTTGACACTTTTTACTCTAAACCCAGTATTCGTACTGGGTTTTTTATGCGTATTGCGCTGTGATGATAATCAAAAAACTATCAATATAAGACCTTATTAGGCTGTAAAGTGAAATAGTATTGTTGGCAATGTTAAATTACAGTAAATTTTATCTTGTATTTAATTGATATATATATCGTTAACACTTACCATTAAACTACTTTCCCCTGATTACACAATGAGAAACATGAAAACTAATATCTTATTTTTATTTCTTGTTTTTCAATTCTTGAGCCCTAGTTCACACGCTCAAACTCCTTCAAATGTTACTCATATTTTATTTATAAATTCAACAAATCAAGATATGCCTTGGTATAAAAGTGTTGAGCTTGGACTGCGTACAGAGCTTAAAAAACGTTCTTTTAGTTATGAACTATTTGTCGAAAATATGGATGTAAATCGCTTTGATGAAGTTAATCAAAAACAGTTAATGAAAGACTACCTCAAACAAAAATATAAAAATAAGCACATCGATATCATCGTTACTCAGTCGCCTTCTGCAGCGACGTTACTATCTCAATTAGATGATTTTTTTATAAATGTTCCACGAATATACTTAGAGCCAGGCGCCCAGTTTAATCTACCAAAAAAGACCAGCGGAGCTGTGATCCAAGCTAAATTAGATTATGCGCAAGCAACAGCAAATGCTGTTAATTTAATGAAGCCTAAAAAATTGATCGTGATTTTAGATACAAAAAACGATATTGGTATGAGCTTTCATCGAGGACTATTTTCGGTTATTAACCGTGATTTTTCGTATTTAAGTGTAGAAAAGTGGTTTGATATTCCATTACCAGAATTACTCACCAAAGTAAGAAATGCCCCAGCAGATTCAATTATTTTATTTACCCCCATTTTTAGGCGTTACGATAATAAATCACTTAGCCCTTATCAGCTAGTAGAGCGATTAACTGAAGAAAGTCCGGCGCCAGTGTTTAGCTATTGGGAAGTACTATTAGGCTCAGGTGTTGTTGGTGGGTATGTATTGTCGGGTGAAAAAATAGGTAAACGTATTGCCGATTCAATAGTTTTTTATAATGAAAATAAAGCGTTAAATGAAATTAGTGGTGAAGGGCTTAGTACATACTCATATGATTGGCGACAATTAAGTAAGTTTAATATTGCTCCGCAGAGCTTGCCAGAAGAGTCAATTATCTCTTATTACGAGCCAACTTACTTTGAGAAAAATAAAATATTAATTTACAGCGCTACTGTAATTATTTTTATTCTTAGCAGTTTTTTAGTTTTTGTTTTGTTTTTAAACCAACGCCGCATTCAACTTTTAAAAGAGCTTGATGAAGAAAAGCAAAGATTAGAGTCGCGCGTTGAAGAGCGCACTGAAGAGCTTATGCACGCCAAGGAAGAAGCAGAGCATCTGACATCCGCTAAGTCTGAGTTTTTAGCAAATATGAGTCATGAAATTAGAACCCCTATGAGTGGGATTATTGGTTTGACTAATATTTTGCTCGAAAAAGGTTTACCTGGTGAGTATGAGTATTATTTAGATAAAATTAAATACTCCTCAGATCAACTCCTGGTGGTTATTAACGATATTTTAGACTTTTCAAAAATTGAGTCTGGAAACATTAACCTTGAGGAATTTCCTTTTTCTGTAAATTCGATTGTTGATTATATCAAAGCAACCTTCAATGAATTGGCCCAAAGTAAAGGGGTCACATTTGATATTGTCATTGATGAGGCAGTTAAACTGGACTTAATCGGCGATGTAGTGCGAATAAATCAGGTGCTGTTAAATTTATGCTCTAACGCAATTAAATTCACCCCTCACGGCACTGTATCGGTTTTAATTGAGTCAAGAAAGTTATTAGACGATCCGCAAAGTGTTTGCTTATATTTTACAGTTAAAGACTCAGGTATTGGCATCGCTGAGGATAATCTTAGTAATTTATTTGAATCATTTACTCAGGCAGATAGTTCTACAACTAGGAAGTTTGGTGGTACAGGGTTAGGTTTAACAATTAGTAAGCGTTTATGCCAATTGATGGGTGGTGATATAACAGTACACAGCACTCAAGGTGTGGGTAGTGAGTTTGTAGCTTCGGTGGAAGTTAAATTGAACAACCAAGCGTTGATTGATGATACGCCTAACCTAATCTTTACTGATCCGTTTGATGTATTAATTATAGATGATAATGAAGAGGACCTTAAAGTAATTGAAAATCAGTTTACAGCTATGGGTTTAGCATGTACTGCGTGCTCGTCTGCTAAGCAAGCTATTGATATTATTGAACAGAATAAAGAAAAATTTAAAGTCATTATTGTCGATTGGATAATGCCAGCGATGAGTAGTGAAACATTTTTAACGCGTATTTATAATATTAATCCCCAGCTTTGCAGTAATATAATTGTACTTACAAGGGATCATGAGGTTTTACTTAATGATGTGGCTAACAAAATAAATATAAACACAATTTTGCAAAAACCTGTTTATTCGAGTGTCTTGTATAAGGAGGTGAGCAGTAGAGTGTTAGGTTTTTTTAATGAAGTGCCTAAAGTAAATACTGTGAGTGAACAGTCGCTGGCGGGTATTAAAGTATTAGTTGTGGAAGATAATTCAATCAATCGACTCATAGTTACCAACATACTAGAAAATAGCGGCGCTCAGGTTTACTTAGTTGATAATGGATTAGAGTGCATCCAAACAGTAAAATTAGAGCCGTTTGATATAATTTTAATGGATATTCATATGCCTATCATGGACGGTGTTGAGGCGACTCAAATTATTCGTAATGATAGTGATGAAACTATCGCAAATATTCCAATAATTGCCTTAACAGCTAATGTTATGAAAGATGATATTACACGATACTTATCTATTGGCATGAATGCTCATGTTGCAAAACCCATTAAAACACAAAAACTACGTGAAACTATAATTCGCTGTTTAAATAAATAGTTGCGCTATATAAGTAACTTAATATTTTTATCAAATACCTTCCGCCATCCCTTCCATTGGCTTGAGCCGATTTTTTAATAACTTAAAAAAATTTATAAAATAGAATTTGACTCACGCGTGTTTGCATGTGAAATTCCACATATTCGATTTTTCGTATATTCACTTGGTAAAGGTTGAGTTATAAATGTCAGAAGTTAATGGGTTACCAAATACAAATAAAATACACAGCGTTGTTCCACATACTAAAAATTTTAATGTTAGTTTTTCTGAGCACAAACCTAAAATTTTATTGTTATATGGATCATTAAGAGCGCGTTCTTATAGTAAGTTGGTAATAGAGGAGAGTGCACGTTTATTAACGTATTTTGGTGCTGAGGTTAAAATTTTTAATCCTGAAGGTTTACCTCAAACCGATAGTGAAGATGAATCACACCCTAAAGTACAAGAGTTACGAGATTTAATGCTTTGGTCAGAAGGGCAAGTATGGTGCTCTCCAGAACGTCATGGGTCAATGACGAGTATATTCAAAAACCAAATTGATTGGATACCACTCAATTTAGGTGGTGTAAGGCCAATGCAAGGTAAAACACTCGCAGTGCTGCAAGTTTGTGGTGGATCGCAATCATTTAATGTAGTGAATCAACTACGAGTATTAGGGCGTTGGATGCGTATGGTAACAATACCAAATCAGTCCTCAGTGCCACAAGCTCATTTAGAATTTGAAGAAAATGGGCGCATGAAACCCTCTCCACTTTATAATCGGATTGTTGATGTTATGGAGGAGTTGATAAAATTTACTTTGTTATTACGAGATCAAAAAGATTACTTTGTAGATCGTTATTCTGAACGTGTGGAATCTGCAGAAGAACTTAGCCAACGCGTTAATCAAAGCTCTATTTAGGACAGAACAATGGGATTATTTGAACGTTATCTTTCTGTGTGGGTAGCCTTAGCTATTACTTTTGGTATTGTAGCTGGTTCTATAATGCCAAGTGCATTTAGCTTAATTGCTGGTTTTGAATATGCCCATGTAAATATTGTAATCGCAGTACTTATTTGGTTGATGATTTACCCAATGATGGTGCAAATTGATTTTTCATCAATTAAAGATGTAGGTAAAAAACCAAAAGGGTTAGTGCTCACTATCGTTATTAATTGGCTTATAAAGCCCTTTACTATGGCGCTACTAGGCTGGTTATTTTTTAAGGGTATTTTTGCCGATTTTGTTGACCCACAAACAGCTACAGAATATATAGCTGGTATGATTTTGTTGGGTGTTGCGCCTTGTACCGCTATGGTGTTTGTGTGGAGTCAATTGACAAAAGGCGATGCTAATTACACCTTAGTGCAGGTATCAATAAATGACATAATTATGATTTTTGCCTTCGCACCTATTGCAGGGCTATTACTTGGTGTGACTGATATTACTGTACCTTGGGATACACTGCTATTATCGGTGGTATTGTATGTACTTATCCCGCTGGTGGCCGGTGCTGTTACCCGTAAAAAGCTTGATAAAGAAGATGACCATACGTGTTTAAATAACTTTTTAAAGGTAATGAAACCTTATTCTATTATTGGCTTACTCGCGACAGTAGCGCTATTGTTTGGTTTCCAATCGCAGATATTAATAGAAAAACCAGAGGCAATAGTTCTTATTGCAATCCCGCTTTTAATTCAAACTTACGGTATTTTTGCGATTGCTTATATTGCAGCTAAAAAAATGGGGCTTGCACATAACATAGCGGCGCCTGCATGTATGATTGCCACTTCAAACTTTTTTGAGCTAGCTGTTGCGGTTGCTATTTCATTATTTGGTTTACATTCTGGGGCTGCACTTGCCACTGTGGTGGGGGTGTTGGTAGAAGTCCCCGTAATGCTAAGCTTGGTATACTTTGCAAATAAAACACGCCATTGGTTTAATTAAGGCGGTATGCAGCATAATCTCTGCTGGCATACTTTTTAAAATGATCTGTCGATGGCTTTCATCTATTTACAGAATAAAGGGCATAGCTGTTTATTTTTGTAAGTTCTCGTTTATCTGAGTGTTTTTTGTTTAGTACTATTAATAAACGTTTAAACTTAGTTTGCAGCCTTGTGCTTCTATAGATATTGAACAACACTTTAGTTATCAATATAACGAGTGGCAGGCTATGCAAAAGAGTAAACTCTGGCTTTTAAAGTACTTCAAAGGTATCTCTTTTGTTTTGTTTTTGATGATACTTATTAGTTTTAATTTCATTTTAAATGATGCATTACATCAAAAAGCACATGTTTCTGGGCAGCAGTTTGTTAAACGCGTTTATGAATTAAATTTATCTCCCTCTATAAATAATGAAGTGTTGGTCGCATTAGCTAAAAATGAAGGCTTTAAGTTAGAGCTGCAAAATTCTTCTGATCACTTTAGGAACTTAGTAAATTTAGAACGCGAAGTTTTTACTTTTAAAACGTTAAGTTTGAGCCTTTATCACTATCCAGTGTGGGTAACACAAAGCTACTTATTTATATTTTTGAATCTGATTATATTAGGCGCTGCTAATTGGTCTTATCGCTGGTGGAGCCTGTTAAAAGTAAACCGTAAAGTAATGCTTAAAAATACAGTTATACAGACGACTAAAATTATTCAACAAAGGTATAAAAATACTCAACTAATCGAACAGGCAAAAAAATGTGATTTAAGTTCTTTGTATGGAGTTAATACTGCATCACATAACTTATTTTTACTTATTGAGTGTGATTGTAGCTATGATAAAAAAACGGATATAGAAGCCAATTTTAAAGTCTTAATTACTAAAAAATTAGCCGAACTTAAAGGTGTGTCGGTAAAAATACTAAACTCTAATTACTTAGCGGTTACCTTACCAAACATTTCTATTAGCGAGTTGAATAGCTACGTTGAAAAGCTTCATAAAAATGTGTTTTTAATATGTCAAAATCATCAAAAAAATATTACTCATAAAAATATTAAAATAGGTGCGTGTGATTATCAATTAGGCGCTGATCAAGTGGCGGTTTATAAGCTAGCAAAATCAGCACTCGCGCTATCACAAAGCAGCCTATTGCAGCATTGCCACCGTTTAACGTTAAATCACTGCCAAGAAAAACACCTCTCTAGCAAACAGGTTATAGAAAACATTAAAAAGAATAAATTTATATTATTCTTTCAGCCTGTATTTGAACTCTCTAGTGGAGATATCCTGCAGCATGAAGCTCTTATTCGGGTTAGGCATAGCCAACTTGGTTTACTGGCCGCTCGTTATTTTATTAAGCAGGTTTATAGTGATCAAGACGCTTTAATATTAGATAAAGCTGTAATAACACAAGTCAAAAAGCTAATGCTCAGTGAGTCTTCGGCTTTAACAGTTAGTGTAAATCTACACCCTAAAAATTGGTTTAATACTGTATTTTGGGAGTGGTTAGCCAATCAAATGGCAGAGCTTAAGTTAAATACTAAATTACAATTTGAAATAAGTGAGGCAGAATTTTTTACTCATAGAGAGTCGATAACTAATGCACTCAATGTTATTAAAAAAGGGCATTCACATATTGTGATTGATAATGTAAAAAGCAGTGAGAAAGTAGCCATGCTAGTTGATTATAACCAAGTATGTGGGCTTAAGTTATCTTACGAACTGGTTCATTTATTAGATGAAAAAACTCAAAGTCAAAAGAAAATAAAAAGGATAGTCGAAGCCGCTAGTCTTTTAAATCTACCCGTATACGCGGTGGGCGTAGAGACTCAAAAAGAGCTACTTACGCTTACCAAATTGGGAGTGGTAGGAGCTCAAGGTTTTTACTTTTCAGAGCCACTTCAAGAGTTTACGCAAGCGGTATTTAATTAAGGTCTAGATTAACCCTCTATATTTAAGCCCATTTAAGCCTTGAAGCCCGCCAGTATGAACAGCAATAATTTTACTCCCAGATGGGAAATAATCTTGCTCAATAAGCTGCCACAATGCATACATCATTTTTCCGCTATAAATAGGCTCAAGCGGTAGGTTGTGTGTGCGGCCTATATCTTGGCAAAACTGCCATAACTCAGGTGAAAACTTACCATAGCCACCATCATGAAACTCTGTGAGTAACTGCCAGTTAGTTTGATTATTAGCTTTAGCGCTCAGCTTTTTTATTTCTTCATTTAAATATTCAGCTTGTTTTAATACCGCGATACCAATAACTTGTGTTGTTGAAGCACTGCCTTCTATTAGTCCAGCAAGCGTGCCACCACTACCTGTAGGACAAACTAAGTAGCTATGTTCGGGTAAGCTTTGTACTAATTCTTTACACCCTAATAAAGCATGTTCATTTGTACCACCTTCAGGAATAATATAAGCATTTGGAAAGCGCTCTTGCAGAGCATTAAGGTAATCGATGTTGTGGCGTTTTCGATATTCTATACGATTAACAACATGCAGGTTCATACCACAATGTTTTGCAAATTGGATTGTTGGGTTGTTGTTATCCAGTTCTGGTCCGCGAATAATCGCGCGAGTTTTTATATTAAATTCTTTTCCTGCCGCTGCGCAGGCATGAATATGGTTTGAAAACGCACCACCAAAAGTCAGAAGCTCTGTTTTATTTATCTTTTGCATATATGCTAAATTGTATTTTAATTTACGCCATTTATTGCCACTTATTAGCGGATGGAGTAAATCATCACGTTTTATACCTAAACAAATATTTCTCTTTTTTAGAAACGAGCTATCTAATTGTTGAATATAGTTATTTTCATCTATTTTGAATTTTTCACGCATTTTATTGGTTTTCAATTTGGCAAAGTAGTTAAAATGTACGACACTTATTTCATACTCAATTAACAATAGTAGCTATATGAAAGAAAAGCTGTTTTCATGGTTAAATCGTAGTTTAGATCCAAATACAGCTATTGGTGTTGCAACTTACGCAGATACTGTTAACGCGGTATGTTTAAAAAAACAACGCGACCAATGGATGGTTCACAGTTCTCACAGTGTAAATGTGTCTGAGCAAACCGATTATACCGCTGCAATTGTTGCTTGTACAAATGAGGTGTCTACTGATATTTGTGCAGTTAATTTAGTCATACCGCACTACTTTTATCAAATAGTGCAAATGGATAAACCAAACCTTAGTGATGAAGAAATCATTCAGTCGCTGCCTTGGACTACAAAAGATTTAGTTGATATAGCTTCTGAAAACATTGTAGCTGACTTTATCGATTATCCAATAACGTTACCAATGCAAAGCAGCAAAATGAATGTATTTATTACCAATAAGCTGCAGCTACTTCCGTTTATAGACAGTTTTGAACAAACTAAACCAGTTTTGCGTGCAATGACCTCTGAAGAAATGGTTTTAGTAACTTTATTTGGCTCATACAAAGAGGCGCATATGCTGATTGTGCAGCATGCTAATCATGAACCTCGAATCTTAATTATTCGTGATGGACAATTAGTATTAGCTAGGCGATTAAATGGTTTTTTAGGTATTTCAGACAAGGATCAAAACCAAGAACTAGTAGAGGCGTTAGGGTTAGAAATTCAGCGTTCGATGGACTTTTTTGAAAGCCAGCTCAAGCAACCGCCAATTCGCAGCATACAGCTACAGTGCGATGATTTATCTTCATTAACTCTTAGAGCCGGTCTTGCAGAGTTTTTACAAGTAAAAGTTGTAGATTTTGCGCCTAACTTAGAATTAGCGCAGCAATTAGAGCCAAACTTTTATTATGCGCTCGGAGCAGCCTATCAATTAACAGATCCGGAGTCTGTGCTATGAAAACCCGGATTAATTTTTATCAAAAAACCTTACGAGTACGCCGAGACCCAGTCCCTTTATCGGGAATGATTACACTGTGGTTAGGTGCGCTATTAATTATTGCAATCACGTGGGCTTTTTACAGTTATAAAACTTATTCAAGTGAGCTTGATTTAGAACAAAAAAAGAAATATCTCAAACAAGGAAAAGCTCAGTTAGAAGTTGTAAAACAGCAGCTAGCAGAGAAGCAAAATAAAACAATTTTTATTAATGAGCTAAAAACACTTCAGCAAGAGGTTTTGCATAAGCAGCAAATATTTAGTTATTTAGAGCAAAGCTCAGATCAATCCGCAACCGACTATGCGCAGGTTATGCAAGATTTAGCCAAGTATCACGAGCCTAATATCTGGCTTACCCATATTAAATTTGTAGGGCAAAGTGTCACGTTTCAAGGGCAAGTATCGCAGTCAAAATTTTTACCTATGTGGTTTAATAATTTAAAGCAGTCACCTTTTTTTATTGATAAAGAATTTTCAGTTTTAGAACTGTCAACAAAAGATGGTCTGAGTGAATTTAATGTGGCGACCGACCTTGCTGATAAAGGCGCTAAACCATGAACAACAAGAAAGACAAAGGTTGGCCTATTTGGGCAAAGTATCGAGCTCAATTTGCATCGCTGCAAAAGCGTGAGAAGTATTCCACTGTATTTGTAGGCTTATTCATGGTGATTTACCTCGGCCTGTGGTTTGTTATTTTTCCACAGCAAGATGAAGTTGCTCATATTCGCTCTGAACAAAATGCAGCATTGCAGGAGTTACAGCAGATAAATGCGCAACTCTCCATGTTAAATCAAGCACTAAACTACGACTACACTAAGGTTTTACGCAGTCAAATTGCACAAACCAGAGATGAGTTAGCAGAAATAAATAATCAACTTAATAGTTTTAGCCAAGGCTTTGTAGCGGCTAAAAATGTACCTGCCGTTTTAAAAGATTTGCTCGTAGATAGTAGCGACGTAAAAGTGAGTAGCTTTAATGTCAAACCAGCACAGGCTATCGATGTAGAAAAACTAGGTGAACATGATACGCAAACATTATTTTTTGAGCATCAGATGGTCGTTACTTTAGAAGGTAGCTACTTTAGCTTACAAAAATATTTAGCCGCATTAAAAAATAATCAAGATAAGTTATTAATACAGGAGTTTAGTTATCAGGTACTAGAGTACCCTCAAGCTGAATTAACTTTACAAATTGCTACAGTGAGCGCTAATGAAAAATTTATCGCATTATAATTTATGTTTTTTATTACTTTTGTTCACTTTCGCACCCAGTGCATTAGCGCAATTACGCGATCCTACTCAACCAAATATGTATGTAAATAACAACAAGAGTGTAACTCAAAACACAGAACTTAAATTGCAATCTATTATTAAAAACAGTACAGCATTTAAGGCCATTATTTCAGGCCATATTTATCGAGTCGGTGATGCTGTAGACGATTTTCGGGTGCTAAGCATTAACTCAAAACAGGTTGTGTTAGCAAATGATGATAAACAAATAAAATTAGAATTATATGACTATGAAATTAAAAAATAATTTATCTCATCCGTGGCTTGTTCTTCTATTGTTACCTACATTTTTAACTGCGTGCCATAGCTTTAAACCAGGTAAAGAGGTTAAAACTCATATAGAACAAGAGCTGGCTGAAAAGCCTGTAGATACTAAAGCGATTGAGCCTTTACAGATGCCGAGTGAGCTTACCCAAAGCCTACTATCATCAATAAATAATGAGCAAACTATAAGTGATGATTTATCTATAAAGCGTTTTGATGTAGCCGCTAATGACGTTGAAATAGGCGCCTTTTTTGCAGGCTTAACAGACGATACGCCTTTTAGTGTTGCTGTGCATCCTGAGGTAAATGGCACAATTAGTTTAAATCTTAAAAGCGTTACTTTTAATGAAGTCATTGCTGTTATTAAGCGTATGTATCCTTTAGATATTGTTAATGAAGGACGAATAGTACAAGTACTGCCAGCCAAAATGCGCACAGAAACAATACCTGTAAATTATTTAATGATGCAGCGCCATGGTCAGTCTACAGTGAGTGTGGTTGCTGGTGGGGTTAGTCAATTTGCACAAAGTGGCAGTAGTTCGAATGGTTCAAGTTCAGGTAGTAGTAACCAGCAAAATAATGAGTTTGGCGGCGATAATCAAAGCTTAGATTTAAACGGTTCTCGAATCCAAACAATTAATAAAAATGACTTTTGGAAAGAATTAGAAGTCGCCCTTAAGTCTTTAATTGGCGCAAGCGATGGGCGCTATGTTGTTGCAAGCCCACAAGCTAGTTTGGTAACCGTAAATGCATTACCAAGCGAAATTAGTCAGCTAAAAGAGTTTTTGCGTCAAAGCCAAGAAAACCTGCAACGCCAAGTTATTCTAGAAGCAAAAATAATAGAAGTAACTTTAAAAGATGAGTACCAACAGGGAGTTAACTGGGAGCGTATAGCGAGTGGTTTAGAAGGCGGTATTTCGTTTGCTACAACAGCGGGTTCTACTATTAGTAATAGTATTTCAGCCGCAATTGGTGGAGCGTCATCGCTAACCATTCAAAAAGGAGACTTTAACGGGGTTATTAATTTGCTTGAAACGCAAGGTGATGTGCAAATGCTATCTAACCCTCGAGTTACCGCTACAAACAATCAAAAAGCAGTTATAAAAGTAGGGCAAGACGAATATTTTGTTACTAATGTATCAAGTACGACGGTAACGGGTACTGCTACAACGACCTCGCCTGAAATTGATTTAACGCCGTTCTTTTCTGGTATTGCCCTTGATGTAACGCCGCAAATTGACAAGTACGGCTCAGTTATTTTGCATGTTCACCCTTCAGTAACTGAAACAGAAGAGCAGCTAAAAGTAATTACATTAGACGATCAACGTTTTGAGTTGCCTCTAGCACAAAGTAACATTCGAGAATCAGATACTGTTATTCGCGCTCAAAGTGGCGAAATAGTGGTTATTGGTGGTTTGATGCAAACATCAACACAGGATGAAGAATCAAAAACCCCCGTGTTGGGTGATATCCCACTATTTGGCAATTTATTTAAAAGTATTCGTAAACGCCAAGAGAAAAAAGAACTGATTATTCTAATCAAACCAACGGTTGTTATGCCAGATACTTGGAAAAAACAACAAGGTGAAAGCCGTCAGCTTTTAAAAACATGGTATGAAAACTAACTATGTATTTAAGCTTTTTTAATTTAAGTGAAATGCCTTTCACGTTAACCCCTAACACAGATTTTTTTTGTGCACTTGAACCGCACCATGAAGCGATGCAAGTGTTAACAACAGCTATTGAAATGGGTGAAGGGTTTATTAAAGTCACTGGTGAAGTTGGGACTGGTAAAACGCTACTTTGTAGAAAGCTATTAAACCAACTTGAGCCAGATTACATTGTGGCTTATTTACCTAACTCTTATTTAAGCCCAGAAGAGCTTAGATGGGCGATTGCCATTGAGCTGGGTATGGATGTAGATAAAGCATTAGATCAGCAAGCACTAGGGCAGCTTATAAATCATCACTTACTCGACTTACAAGAAGATAATGAGCGTGTAGTGCTCTTGATAGATGAGGCGCAATGCTTGAGTTGGGAGACTCTAGAGGCGCTGAGATTATTTACAAACTTAGAAACAGAAAGTGAAAAACTAATTCAAGTTGTGTTATTTGGGCAACCTGAACTTGATGAAAAGCTGGCAAACAACAAAGTAAGGCAATTACGCCAACGTATCAGTTTTTCGTATAAATTACGGGCGATGACTGGCGCTGAGGTTGTTTATTATATTAATCACCGCTTACAAGTTGCAGGGTTTAATAGGCCTCCTTTATTTAATAATAGTATGGGGCTCAAAATTGCTAGAGCTAGCCGTGGAATTCCTAGGTTAGTTAATATTTTATGCCACAAAGCACTATTACAAGCTTACGGTGAAGGGTTAAATATAATAACAAATCGCCATATTCAACTTGCCATAAAAGATACCGAAGACTGCGCAAAGTATCGAACCGGACAATATTGGAGCTACAGTGCTTTAATGTTTAGTGTTTTAGCTATTGCTGCCATATGGGTATGGAGGCAGTTGTTATGAGCGTTATAAATAATATGCTTAAAAATATTGAGCAACGAGAAGCTAAACAAGTAAGTATTCAAGAAGGTATAAGTTTAAAGCCGATATATGATGTAAAAAATATTGCATTTAAAGCCGTAATTTTACTTATTATGCTAAGTGTCATTTTTTTAGCATACCTATATTTACCGACCGCCGACAAAAAAGAGACTCAACGTGAGTCTGTGTTACCACAGCAAAAAATGGTCGCGGTTCTAAGCTCTAATTTATCTGATTATCAAGATGAAAAAAGCAATGTAGAACCTTTAGTTGAGCAAGATGTTGTGAAAACGGTTGTGCAAGTTGAGCAAATAAAACCAGAAGTGAATGATTTAGCTGAATCCAAGTTGAGTGAAGCAACATTACTGGTTTCTCAACCAACGGCTGAGCCAGTTGTAATTGCCGAGGTTAAACAAGGCCCTGCACTAGCTAAAGATAATGTACTGGTAACTAGCGAAGCTATTGTCAGCAAACCAAAAATTACTCCAATGATTAAAACTAAGTCTCAAAATACTATGACTAAAAGCGTGGCAGAAGCTAAGTCGCCACAGGCTTTATTGATTGAGCAATTAGCCGCAGCTAAACAAGCAATACAGTTTGGCTTATACAATGAAGCCATTAGTGATTTAAATATTATTTTAGCGCAATTGCCTTTGCACGTTGAAGCTCGAAATTTACTCGCTGCAACTTACTTTAAACAACAAGATATAAATTCTGCGCAACAGGTTTTGCAAGCAGGTATTCGCCAAAACCCTAACGTACTTGAATGGCGTGTAATGCTAAGCAAAATACTTATTATGCAACAACAGTATGAAGGAGTATTGCTGCTTTTAAGTGATGAATTTGAGGCTCAAGCGAATCTTGATTTTTGGGTGCTACAAGGTACTGCTGCGCAAAGTGCGAGTAAGCACCATAAAGCACTTGAAAGCTTTAAACATCTTACACAACTACAGCCTAGTCAAGCTAAGTGGTGGCTGGCACTTGCAACCTCAAAAGATGCATTAGGAGAGTACCTCGATGCTAAACAGCTTTACAAAGTGGCTCTAGATTTAGGTGGATTAAATACAGCTATGACGCAGCATGCATTACAGCGTTTAGTTGCGCTAAAGGAGGCCGTATGAGACCTAGTTTAAAAATGCGCTTAGGGGACTTACTTGTTCATGAGCACATGATCACCGAAGCGCAACTAAGCGAAGCGCTAAACGTTCAAGCTGCGACGGGTCGTAAATTAGGTTCGACGCTTATTACACTTGAGTTTATTAGTGAACCACAACTATTACGTTTTTTAGCGCAGCAATTACAAGTACCTTTTTTAGATATATCACAGCGAAAAATATCAGCTGATGTATCTAAGCTTTTATCTGAGGTTTATGCACGTCGCTACAGAGCATTAGTAATTGAAGACAATGGTGACTCTGTTTTAGTCGGGATGAGCGATCCTGCTGATCTAAGGGGGCTTGATCAACTTGCAACTATGCTTGCTCCTAAACGAATAGATTTAGCTGTTGTACAAGAAAGTCAAATAATGGCTGCGTTTGACAACGTGTATCGCCGTACAGATGAAATTACCAACTTTGCAGCACAACTTCATGAAGAATATCAAGACGTAGAAGAGTTTGATTTAAATTCTTTAGGTGATGAGACATCAGATGCAACCGTTGTTAAGTTACTGCAATCAATATTTGAGGATGCAGTGCAAGTTCGTGCATCCGATATTCACATTGAGCCAGATGAAGGTTTGCTTCGCATTCGTCAACGTGTAGATGGCATATTACAAGAGCACACTCTTAACCAAGTAAAAATAGCATCGGCATTAGTGTTACGTTTAAAGCTTATGTCGGGATTAGATATATCTGAAAAACGCCTCCCTCAAGATGGCCGGTTTAATATAAAAGTACGCAGCCATAGTATTGATGTGCGTTTATCTACCATGCCGGTTCAGCATGGTGAGTCAGTTGTAATGCGCCTGCTTGACCAATCCGCAGGATTACTATCGTTAGATGAAACAGGCATGCCAGTACACATATTAAAACGTGTACGCAGCATTATAAAACGTCCTCATGGCATGGTTTTAGTTACTGGGCCAACAGGCTCGGGTAAAACAACCACACTATACGGTGCACTAAGTGAGCTGAATCAACAAGAAAGTAAAATTATCACAGTAGAGGATCCTGTTGAGTATCGTATTGGCCGTATTAACCAGGTACAAATAAATAATAAAATAGGGCTGAGCTTTGCAAGTATTTTACGGACCGCTCTAAGGCAAGATCCTGACATTATAATGGTTGGCGAAATGCGTGACCAAGAAACCGTAGATATTGGATTAAGGGCCGCTTTAACAGGCCACCTCGTACTATCAACGTTACATACCAATGATGCAATTACCAGTGCTATGCGTTTAATCGACATGGGGGCACCGGCTTACTTAGTGGCAAGTTCACTGCGCGCGATTATTGCTCAGCGATTAGTAAGACGAGTATGTAATGACTGCAGAGTACCGTACTTGCCAGATCGCCAAGAATTAAGTTGGTTAAAATATTTAGGCGAAGAGATTACAGATGCTCAATTTTCTAAAGGGCAAGGTTGCACCGCATGTAATCACAGTGGCTATAAAGGGCGTGTAGGTATTTTTGAGTTACTCGAAATGGATGATGCAATGATGGATGCATTACGAGTTAACGACACGCAAGGTTTTGCAAAAGCCGCTAAAAATAGCGCGAATTTTTCGCCGCTCTCAACAATGGCATTAAACTATGCTAAGCAAGGTGTTACCTCTTTAGATGAAGTATTTAAAGTGGCTGAATATATCCCAGAAATAGTAGGGGATATTGATGCAACTATATAGCTACAAAGCTAAAGACAGCAAAGGTATGTTGGTTAAAGGGCAATTAGAAGCGAGTAACCAAGCTGGCGTAGCTGATAGTTTAATGAAGCGTCAATTTATACCAATATCAATCTCTTTAGTTGAAACAAAAAATAACATCAAAATTTTTGATAATTTATTTGTCGAAAAAATAACGCTAGACGACATGATTATGTTTTCTAGGCAAATGTATTCGCTATTAAAAGCAGGTATACCAATTATACGAGCAATGGTTGGGTTGGCAGAAACAACACAAAATAAAAAATTTAAAAATGTACTAATAGAAGTTACCAAGCAGCTCGAACAAGGCCGCGACTTATCCAGTGCAATGGCGATACATAACGAGGTATTTAGCCGTTTAACAGTATCCATGGTAATGGTTGGTGAAGGCTCTGGACGATTAGAAGATGCGTTTTATCAACTCGCTATTTATTTTGAGAAAGAACAAGAAACCCGAAAGCGTATAAAAGCAGCTATGCGCTACCCTACTTTTGTTATTTTGGCTCTAGTAGCGGCTATGATTATTTTGAATATTTTTGTTATTCCTACCTTTGCCAGTATGTTCGAAAAATTTGATGCTGAATTGCCATTAATGACTCAAATATTAATTGGCACTAGCAGCTTTTTTGTTAACTACTGGTGGTTATTGTTGGTGATGGGTATTGGTTCTGTTTTTGCTTGGAGGCGTTATTTAAATACAGAGCCTGGACGCTTTAAGTGGGATCAATATAAATTAAAAATTCCATTTATTGGGGATATTTTAAAACGGACATTGCTTGCGCGCTACAGTCAAAGTTTAGCTATGGTATTGCGCTCCGGTGTGCCTATGACCACTGGTTTATCACTAACAGCGCATGCCGTAGATAACAGCTATATGGAAAAAGCGATTATTACTATGCGCCAAGATATAGAAAAGGGCGATAGTTTACTCAGAGCCTCAAAAAGTTCTCAGCTGTTTTCTCAGCTTGTATTACAGATGGTGGCGGTAGGTGAAGAGACAGGTCGGGTTGATGAGCTCTTACAAGAGGCTGCTGATTATTATGAGCGTGAAGTTGATTACGACTTACGGAGCTTAACTGCAAAAATAGAACCTATTTTAACTGTGTTTGTTGCCATTATGGTGCTGATTTTAGCGTTGGGTATTTTTATGCCGATGTGGAACATGATGTCCGCGATTAAAGGTAATTAACCAAGTGATTGCATCAAAGGCTTACTCAAAAGGTTTCTCATTATTTGAGTTAGTTATTGTTGTGATTTTACTGGCAGTAATTTTGAGCTTTGCTATACCTCAATATATAGGTATTAAAAATCAAGCGCATAATGCAAGCGTTGACGCTATAGCAGGTAGTTTCTCATCGGCCGTTGGCATGGTTAGGGGTCAATGGGAATTAGAAGGAAGACCAAGCAGTAGGTCAAACAAAACATTTGTTAATTATGGAGGTGTAATAGTTGGTGTTGATGGAATGTTAGGTACACCAACAAGTGATGAAACAGAAAAAAAAGATACTCGTGCAGAAGCTATAAATGCTAATAAATGTCGCCAAGTTTTAAATGTAATTTTACAAGACGCACCCAGTAGTACGTTAAGTAATGAAATATCAAGAATAAAAAGTGTAAGTTTTTTAGTTAGGTACAATGCAGAAAGTACGCAATGCGACTACTATTTAACTCATACCATTGATATTAAAAGTATACCTACTAATACGAGTGAAATATCAGGTTTAACAGGTTTTTCATACTTTGCTAAAACAGGCAAAGTAAAAATATTTAAAAATTAAGTAATTAAAAAGAGGCTTACTTATGAAAACGCAATCGTTAAAAAGTTTACCAATAAATAAACAAGCAGGTTTTACACTTGTTGAATTGATCATCGTAATTGTTATTTTAGGCATTTTAGCAGTTACCGCCGCACCTCGTTTTTTAAACTTGCAAGGTGATGCAAATGCTTCAACACTTGAGGGTGTACAAGGGTCGATTCGCAGTGGTATGAATATTGTGAATGGTAAGGCACTTATTGCTAATATACAAAATAAAGCAGAAACAGATACTCCAACACCTATTGTTGAAGGCGTAGCAATCCGATTTGGCTACCCTGTGGGGACTATTGATGCATTTGAAGCATTTTTAGATATAGATTTTGCAGATGTAACCGATGATCCTACTATCGCTGATAGTACTGACTTCAATTTGTCAGGAGGGGATGATGCTACAACTCCAGTCATTATTTATCCAAATAGCTACCTAGTCACAGACTCTTGTAAAGTTACTTATACTCCAGCTTTAAACAAAGATACTCCAGCAACAGTTGCTATCGATGTTAGCGATTGTTAATTACATAAATGATAAGCAGTAGTAAGCAACGATTGCGTGGCTTCACACTCATTGAGTTAATTATTACTCTAGTGATATTGGGAATACTGTCGGTAACGGCAGTTCCCAAATTTCTGGGCAGCTCAACAGAAGACGCCTATTCGTATAGAGATCGTACTTTAAATGCACTGAGAACAGTGCAGCTACGTGCAATGCAAAATACAGCCATTTCAAGTTGTCATACCCTTTATATTACCTCCACACTTATTGCTCCCCCCGCACCTGATACATGTAACGGTGGCGTTGATACCAACAACACCGATCATTTAGTGGTGCAAATAGACACACAAAGAAGTGATATAACATTTAGTGCTTTAGATAGTAACGCGAATATATTCACCCAAATTAGTTTTGATGCTTTAGGCAAATCAAATCAAACCTGCACTACGCAGTGTCGAATAGACGTTGGATTAGCTGGCGTATGCATAAGTGGTGAAGGGCTTATATATGCGTGCCCTTAAAGTAAAAGGTTTTACCTTAATTGAGCTTATTATTGGCATAGTTATGTTTGCGATTGCATTGAGCATTATTACAGCTTTAATTGCCCCACAAGCCAAAAAAAGTGCAGAGCCTATTGTGGCTTTAAGAGCCTCTGAATTTGGCCAATCACTAATGAACGAAATTCAAAGTAAATCATTTGATGAACACAGCGACAGAAGCTCTCCTTTTAAGCGGTGTGGCGAAATATCTATAGGTGCTGAGGCTTGTACCGCACCTGCTGACTTCGGAGTAGATAACTCAGAAACCAGAACCAGTTATAACGATGTAGATGACTATATTGCACTGTCTAACCAGCCTATTACTAATAGCTTAGGTGAGGTGTTAAGGGAGTACAGCGACTTTAATTTAGTTGTTACTGTTGAGTACGATAGCGACTTTAACGAATCGACCACCAACGATGGCACAACCTTTAAGCGTATTACTATTGAAGTAACATCACCCTTAGGCGAAGTTTACGGATTTAGTGCATATAAAGGGAATTACTAATGCAAAGAGCTAAATACCAAAATGCATTTACCCTTATAGAACTATTACTTGTCATGGTTATTATTGGTATTTTAGCCGTAAGTGCATTTTCATTTATTGGTGCTGGAGTCAGTATTTACTCACAAGGGGTTGAGCGCCAAGAAGCAGTAGCTCAGGCCCGCTTTTTAATAACGCGACTTAGTAAAGAGCTTCGCCACGCTACGCCAAATTCGTTAAGGCTTTCTTGCGATAACAGCACTAGCGGAGCGTGCAGTGCTCAGCAGTGCTTAGAATTTACGCCGTTTTTATCGGCGACTCACTATACAAATTACCTACCTACCGTAGCGCCTTTTAATGTTAGCGCTGTTGATTTTGAACTTAATAATTTAACGCAGCCGCAAGCTGGAGATTGGGCAACTATTTACCCATTAAGCAGTGCTGATATATATGATGAAAATAATAGTAAGCGTTTAAAACTATCAGCATTTAATAGCTCCACCACTAGTGCAATTGATGAGTGGCAATTTAGTAAAGCATTTGCCCAAGAGTCGCCGAGTAAACGCCTTTATTTACTCTCTCAACCTGTAAGTTTTTGCGTTGAAGGGCAGTATTTATATAGATATACCAATTACGGTTTTATTGTTAATCAATTAGATGCCGTGAGCTTACAAATAAGCAGTGGTGTTAAACGTGATTTATTAGGTATTTACATTGCCAATAATTTAGCGAGCGATTTATTTTTTACTCTTGATGCGCTCTCCCTACAAAGAAACGCTGTGCTTAATGTGAATGCGCAAATGCAATTTAACGATACTGAAGTAATGAATTTTAACCATGAGGTGCATATTCCTAATGTACCTTAAAAAAAATCATCACGGAAAAGCCTTACCCAGTAAACAAAAAGGGAACTTAATAATTGTTTCTTTGGTAATTATTGTTGCTTTATTAGCACTAGGGTTAGCATTAGTTAAAGTGCTTTCTGGTGCATCACAACAAAATACGATTGAGTATTATGGGGCTCGCGCTTTTATGGCAGCACAAAGTGGATTAGAAAGTGGTTTAACGCAACTCTTTCCAATAAATAGCTCAGTGCAAAGCTGTGCATCAGTTACAACTAATTTAACCTTTCAAACTGCATATTTAGCTAATTGTAACGTGCTGGTGAGTTGCGATGAATATATAGACCTACCCGACAGCAGCACAACAAACGGGCTTGTTAATATTTATTACTTACAAAGTAGTGCAACGTGCGCCGCAATTGATTGCCCTGCAGGAAATGATTGCAGAAAGGATTATTGGGAAACACAAAGAACACTCAGTGTGGAGGCTAAAACTTTACCATGATAAAAAGTGCATTAGTCATTATATTTTTTAGCTGCGTGTTACTTTGTAATCACGCAAATGCAGTGCCTCCAAAAATCGAGGGCCGTTATATAGAGCTGCAAGATACATACACATCGCCTGTTTGGACAAAAGTAAATTTTCAACAGCAATATATAACGCCTCCTGCTGTATTTATGCTCTCAACAAACCAAGGTGGAAACCCTGCAATAATAAGAATACGTAATATAACCACAACTAGCTTTGAGGCCTTACCGCTTGAACCTTCAGGAGAAGATGGTGGACATATTAGTATGGGGGCGCACTATTTAGCTGTTGAGTATGGTGTGCATCAATTTCCAGACGGCACAATTATGGAAGTGGGCAGTACAGACTTATTACTCGAATTACAGTATGGCTCTAAGTCTGGCTTTGCTCCACTGACACCTAAAGGCTATAAGTCTTTAACATTTGCTGAACCGTTTACTCAAAGGCCAAACTTTTTCCATTCGTTACAAACACTCAATAGCATAGACAGCAATCCACCTTCTGAGGCATTAATTCCGTTTTTAACAGTTGCAGTAGAAAGTAATTCGCTATCTGCCAGCGGCGTTAATATTGCTTTAGAGGCATCTGAAACAGCACTTGGGCTCATAAAAAACGAAACTGTTGCTTACATGGCAGTGGAGCCAGGAAGTAACCGCACATTTACTGACGATAATGGCGTTGAGGTATCGTGGGAAACTTTTTTCACAGGCTTTGAAATTGACGGTTGGAGCGATGGCTGTAATTACTTTAGTTTTACTAATAACTTTAGTGTGGCTCCTTTGGTGGTTGCAAGTAAAAACTCACGCCAAGAAGATGATGGCGGGTGGCTACGCAGCTGTAACCTAAGAACTGACAGGCTAGGGCTTGTTGTTGACGAAGACCGTGATGGCGATAACGAGCGCCGTCACGTAAACGAGGAAGCATCAATACTCGCCATGACCAGTACCTTTGTATTTAATGGTGATATTTTAGATTGTGATACGTTATTCCCAGGCGCTATTTCTACTTATAACAACGGTGAAGTACAGCTGGTGCAGGGGGTAGAAATAACCGATGGTAATGCGCAGTTTGTCACCACCACAAATTTAATTTCTACAGCGCTGACGAGCCCTCCTTTGTGTAATGGTCAGGCGTGTGTTGCTGGTGGTTATAACTCTTTAGAACCGAATCAAGCGGCGCAGGTGCCAACGGTTACAAATGATGGTAGCTCAACAGGGCCCGTACCTACTTCTTTAGCTGGCGACTATTATTACGATGAGTTGCAGTTAAGTATGCTGGAAACAGAGTACAGAGTAACAGCGCCTACACGTATTTTTTTAAAAGACACAACCTCACTTCTATCAACTTCATTTTTGAATATAGGTAAAACAAATATAGTAGTAGAAACTGGCGCGTACTTGGCTATTTATGTCGATGGTGCGGTTGCTATTGCAGCCGATGCAAATATTGCGGGCTATATTGTTGCCACTGGTGAGGTAAGAATCGCTCAAAATGTGACGTATCAGGGATCAATTACATCGGCTACTCAAATTATTACCGAAGGGAGCTCAACGTTTGACGCTCTACCAGTACCCGAAAGTATCCCTGGTTTTTGTGGTATTTATACACCAGAAACACTGGATCATTATCGTTTAACAATAAGCGATAACAATGCTCTAACGTGTGAAGCTAAAGAAATGACACTAACAGCCTGCGCTAATGATGCCTGCGACTTATTATTTGCGGAACCCTCTAGTTTAAACCTTTCTCCAGATAATAGTGGTCAGCAAAGTTGGGTTACAGGGGAGAATATTAATTTTACAGGCTCAACAACTGTTGAGTTTGCTAAACGTACAACTGGTAGCGTTACATTTGGATATAACACTGCTGATCCTTCTGCACCTCTTCGTTGTTATATCGGTGGTAATAATGTTGGTTTGAGTGGCTGTAAAGTTACGTTTTCTGATGCTGGATTTATTTTTAATAATGATACAGATGGAAATACTACAATTCCTACTCAGTTATCAGCAAAGCCTTCAAATACTGGATTTAATGCAAAAGCGCTATCTATTCAAGCGGTAAAAACAAATACCACTACGGGCGTATGCGAAGCTGCATTTCCCGCTGGTGGTGATGTAAGCTTAGATTTATCGTATACATGCAGTGCTGGTGCAAGTTGTTCTGATACGGTTTCACTTAGTAACAACAATAATACCTTTGCGGTCGAGCAAGCAGCTAAATCGTTCACGCTAAACTTTGATAGTGAGTCTAAAGCACCGATTGTTATAAATTATCCCGATGCAGGAAAGTTGAGTTTAAATGTAAACACCAATTTAATTTTAGACCCAGTCACTAATTTATCAGTAAATTTAACGGGTAGTTCAAATGAGTATGTTGTAAAGCCATTCGGATTAGCGATGGAAATTGCAAGTGATGGTTATGCAGCAGACGCTGATGGAAGTTTATTTAGATTAACTGGCGAAGCATTTGATTTAAAGATGAATGCGGTGCAATGGCAAACAGGGCAAGACACTAACAACGATGGTTACCCAGATAACTACAGCAATATAATAAATAATACCATTGCCAAGCACTTTATTACAGAGCAACCACTTGTAGAGGCATTACTTAAAGCGCCTACGCCAGGCGTTCAAGGTACGCTTGAAGCGATGAGCACTGTTGCCTTTAGTGACACAGGCAGTTTGAGTGAATCTATATCGCAGTATAATTACGACCAAGTTGGCATCATTGATTTAACAGCAGGTCTGCAAGATGCCGATTACTTTGGCGCGGGAGATGTAAAAGGTGAATTATATAATATTGGTCGTTTTGCACCTTCGCAGTTTCAGGTAGTGGGGGTTCAAGCTGCCGCACAATGCACGCAATACGGCAGTAATTTAACTTACCTTGATCAACCTTTTGAACTTGGCTTTACAGTACAAGCGCTAAATCAAAATGGTGAGCTAATGGCTAATTATAAAGAGGGCTTTGATAAGTCCAGTGTAGAGGTTAATGCCGAAAATAATGAAGTAGCTAACTATGTACCCGCAACTAATTTTGCTAGCCGATTAGTAAACCTAGGAAATAATAACTGGGGAGATATAAGTGACGGCCAGTGGCAAATGAGCCAACTTAACACGACACTCGAAAGATTAGGTGTAGGGCAAGCAGATGGACCGTTTGCTATGGTGAGTTTAATGGTAACGCTTTCTAACATAGAAGGAGCAACGCTCATTGATGCAAATGATAAACCTAATACACAAGCAGCATGCTCGGGTGGCTGTAATAGCGTAAGACTAAATACATTACCAATAGAGTTTAAATTTGGACGCTTAGTCCTTGGTAATAACGCAGGCTCCGATCTCGACCCTTTACTTATTCCTATGCAGGCTCAGTATTACAACGGCAATGGATTTGTAAATAACGCAGAAGATAACTGTAGTGTATTTGATCATACCCAAATCACTCAAATATCACCTAACAGCCCGCAGTTAGCCTATGAATATGGAACGGGTGTATCTGGCCAGTTAGAGGCGGGAGTGTATCCGGCAAACAATGGTATTTATGCACAGCCAAATGGTTTGGGTGAATTTACCTTAGAATATAATACTTATGATTGGTTAAAGTGGGATTGGCAGGGGGATGAAACACAGCTTGATCCTCGTACTATTTTACAATTTGGACGCTTTCGAGGAAATGATCGGGTTATTTACTGGCGTGAAACACGCGAATAGTTGTAAACTAAGATAATAATTGAACAAAGCTTGTGTTTTGTGCTGCAAGTACATAGCATAAGGCTTTAATTATAAAAAATAATAACGACCAAATAATTGCCGCTTTTTGGGACTGGAATATATGCGAATTACTCCTTTATCTCTGTTAATTTCAGCTAGTTTGTTAGCTAGTAGTGCATTTGCACAAGACACAGCTACAGTAACTGGAATTGAGTCAGAGATTAGTGTTAAACAGACAGAATACGATAACTCGACAAGAATACTTGAAAAACATCTTAAAGAAGAAAGTCAGTTACAAAATCAACTAGAGCTACTTCGTTCTCGTTCTACAGAGCTAGATAAAGAAAAAAACCAAGCGCTCGATGCGATGAACGAAATGTACCGTCGTTTAATTGACGATCCCACTATTAATATTAGTGCGGCTCAATCACGCTATCAAAAAGCGGTGATTGATCATAAGCAAAACAAAGATGATATTTCTATGCAGTTGGCGGCAATTGCATCCCACCGTAAAGATATAGAGCAAATTCGTGTTGCTAAGCATACGCTTTTAAATACTTTAGAAAGTTTAAAAGAGCAGTTAACTACAGCCAGAGTAGAGCGTTTACGTAACGAGTTTACACGTGAAGGCACGCTTGAAGTTAACCATACGATTAACTGTAAGCGAACAGAAACGCTAGCAGCGTGTGAGCAACGCGGTCAGCAAATGGGGCTACAAAAAGCAACTAAACGCTTTGTAGATCAAATATTTGCAAATTTAACAGAAGAGCGCATTGTTGAGCCAAAACGTAATTTGGCGGGCGCTCAAGTACAAATATTAAGTAGCCATGTAGTTAACAGTGCATTTAGCGGCCAAGGTAACTACAACGTTAACTTAAGCGTAACCATGCGCGGCGAAGTAAACAGTAGCCGTTTATGTAGCTTATTAAGCATTGATAACCGTTATTGTTCTGAGTACGGCACGCCACTTACTGCTGCTTATCAACCCGCGTATAACAATACATTTACTGATAGTCAGTTAACATTCAGTAATAGCGCGGATAATAGCAACACTGTGTCGGTTTCTCGTTTAGAAAAGCAGCCAGTACGTGATTATTCAGTTAAACCTGCAACGGTGAAAAAAGATTACCCTTCTATCCTTAATAAGAAGAAGGATCAATCAATAGAGCTGACATTACGATCAAACGTATACGACGATGAAGTGTTTATCGATGGTGTAAGCTTCGGCTCAACACGCTTGATCACACGTTTACCGCCGGGTATTCACAACATTGAAATACGTAAACTAGGCTATAAGCCTTATCAAGTTCGTGTTGATTTAAATAAAGCACAAACAATTAATGCAAATTTGGTAAAAAAGCCTAAGTCGATTGCTGCACCGACCTATACTCGAGAGCAACCAGAAGTAACAACACGCCAGGTTAGTGAAAACGTTAATGTATTAAATGCAAACGTTGAAACGCCGGTTGTCGTTATTCCTGCAGGCAAATTTAAAATGGGCGATATCAATGGCAATGGTTTAGCTAATGAACGTCCAGTAATTGAAAAAGTAATAGCAAATTCTTTCGCTATGCAAAGTAAAGAAGTAACCGTAGGTGCCTACGAAAAATTTGTAGCAAATACAGGTTATAAAACTCAAGCGGAAAAAAATAAAGGGTGTGCGTATTATTTAAATGGCGAACCAGTATGGGAAGCAAATTTAAATTGGCGTAATCCTGGTTTTGAGCAAGGCAGTGACTTTCCTGCTGTATGTTTAACTTATAACGATGCAAAAGCTTACGCTGAGTGGTTATCGGGTCAAACAGGGCAGCAATTTCGTTTACCTAACGAAGTTGAGTGGGAATACGCAGCACGTGCAGGAACCGAAACAGAATACCCTTGGGGTAACGAAATTGGTAAAAACCTAGCTAACTGTGGTTGGTGTGGTAGTGAATGGTCAAATAGACGTGCATCACCAGTAGGTTCTTTTTCTCCAAATGCATTTGGATTATACGATACCGTAGGCAATGTATGGGAATGGACCGATAAAGAATCAGGTGAGTCTGATGTAGCAGTAAGAGGCGGAGCGTGGAATTTTGCACCAAGCCTTGCTCGTGCATCTACGCGTTTAATTTTAGCGCCTGATTTTAGATCTAACTACATTGGTTTTCGCTTAGTTCGCGAACGATAAACTCAATTAAGGAAGCTTTGCTTCCTTTTTTCACAAATTCACAAAGGCGCTGCGCTTTATATTGCTCATATAGTTGAGCATGTTAAAGTGAGGCAGCTAATATAAGAACGTATTTCAAAGGTCATCCAGCCTCATGTTTAAAAAACTCCGTGGTATTTTTTCTAACGATCTATCGATCGACTTGGGTACAGCCAATACCCTAATTTATGTAAAAGAAGAAGGTATTGTATTAAACGAACCTTCTGTTGTTGCTATTCGCCAAGAACGCGCTGGTGGACCTAAAAGTGTTGCATCTGTAGGTACAGAAGCAAAACAAATGCTAGGCCGTACACCGGGAAATATTAAAGCAATCCGTCCAATGAAAGACGGTGTAATCGCTGATTTTTATGTAACTGAAAAAATGTTACAACACTTCATTAAGCAAGTGCATAACAATAACTTTATGCGCCCAAGTCCGCGTGTACTAATTTGTGTACCGTGTGGTGCTACTCAAGTAGAAAAACGTGCAATACGTGAATCTGCAATGGGTGCCGGTGCTCGTGAAGTTTACTTAATTGAAGAACCAATGGCAGCAGCTATTGGCGCAGGTTTACCAGTATCAGAAGCAACAGGTTCTATGGTTGTTGATATTGGTGGTGGTACAACTGAAGTGGCTATTATTTCACTTAACGGTGTTGTTTACTCATCATCTGTTCGTATTGGTGGTGATAAGTTTGACGAAGCTATTATTAATTATGTACGCCGTAACTTTGGTAGCTTAATTGGTGAAGCGACAGCTGAAAATATTAAGCATCAAATTGGCTCTGCGTTCAAAACTGATGAGCCAATCGAAATTGAAGTGCGCGGTCGTAACCTTGCCGAAGGTGTTCCGCGTTCATTCACGCTTAACTCACACGAAATCCTAGAAGCTCTACAAGAGCCGTTAATGGGTATTGTGAGTGCAGTAATGGTTGCACTTGAGCAATCACCACCTGAGCTGGCATCAGATATCTCTGCGCACGGCATGGTACTTACTGGCGGTGGTGCATTGTTAAAAGATTTAGACCGTTTATTAATGGAAGAAACGGGTATTCCGGTTGTTGTAGCTGATGATCCACTTACGTGTGTTGCGCGTGGTGGTGGTAAAGCATTAGAAATGATCGATGTTCATGGTGGTGACGTTTTTAGTTACGACTAATGAAATTAATGTTTGGACGCACAGTCTCTTTGCAACTGCGACTTTTTGTCGCAGTGCTTTTGAGTATCGTACTCATAGTTGGAGACAGATATACGCAAGGTGGTACCGTTGTTCGTACCAGCCTTAATACTCTAGTTAGCCCACTAATCTATGTTGCTAATTTACCCTACGAATTATTTAGCTTAAGTGCTAAAAGCCTGCATACGCGGGATCAACTTCTTACTGAAAACGAAGCGCTGAAAAAAAAGCAAATGCTACAAAGCGAGCAACTTCAGCAGTATCAATTTCTAGCCAGAGAAAATCAAAAACTGCGCGCCTTATTAGGCTCATCTGCAAAGCAATCAAATCGTAAAATTATTGCTCAGGTACTTTCTGTACATTCAAACCCGTATAGTCATCAGGTTGTTATTAACCGTGGTACAACTGACGGGCTTAGTGAAGGCCAAGCTGTAATTGATGAAATGGGTGTAGTAGGGCAGCTTACAAAGGTTGGTTCAACAACTTCACGCGTGCTACTAATGACCGACACCACACATGCCACACCTGTGCGTATACTTCGTAACGATGTACGAACGGTTGTTGAAGGCATAGGTAAAATTAACGTCGTTAAGCTCTCTCACGTTCCACACAGTTTAGATGTGCGAATTGGCGATGTACTTGTTACATCGGGTTTAGGGGGCACATTCCCTGAAGGATACCCGGTGGCAGTAGTAACTGAAATAAATCGTGATGAAGGGCGACCGTTTGCACAAGTTTTTGCAGAACCTATTGCGCAACTAGATCGCATTCGCTTGCTGGTTATTTTATGGCGTAATCAACAGGAGCAAATCAGCGATGATTAACCGTTATTCATTGTTAATTGCGCTAAGCATCTTTTTTGCGTTAATAATGGCACTAATGCCACTTCCATTTTCGTTTGAGCCATTTAGACCTGACTGGGTTTTACTTGTACTTATGTATTGGTCGCTAGCAGTACCGCATCGTTTAAATATTGGTACTGCTTGGGTCGTTGGTTTATTAATAGATTTAGCGTCTGGCTCACCGCTGGGCGTGAACTCGCTTACATTCTCGGTATGTATTTTTGTAACCGCGAGCAACTTTCAAAAAATTCGTAACTTTTCGCTTTGGCAACAAAGCCTACTAATTGGTTTATTTTTAACGCTGTATCACTTAATGCAGTTTTGGCTAAATCACTTTTTGTTAGGGGTTTATTTTAATCCACAGTACTTATGGCCAGTAGCAACCGGAATGGTTAGCTGGTTTTGGGTCTTTTTACTACTTCGTAAATATCGCAGACATTTTAGGATCAGGTAATGACTACCGCAGTATATTTGGCATCAGCCTCTCCCCGTCGTAAAGAGTTATTAAGCCAATTAGGTGTCGAATTTACACAATTTAGTGTTGATGCAGATGAAAGCCCACTTCCAAACGAGCAACCTAGAGCACTTGTTGAGCGTTTAGCGCGCTTGAAAGCCCAAAGCGGTGTAGAGCTTGGATATACCGATCGCCCTGTACTTGGTAGTGATACCGTGGTTGTTATAGACAACGAGTCATTGGGTAAACCTCGCGATAAAAACGATTTTACACACACGTTAAAACGCCTATCGGGTAACACGCATCAAGTTCTTACCGCAGTTGCATTTGCAACGCAAAATGATGTGCTTAGCTGTGTTGTAAGCACAGATGTTACTTTTAAAACCTTAACAGATGAAGAAATTAATGCTTATTGGGAGTCAGGTGAGCCACAAGATAAAGCCGGTGGCTACGGTATCCAAGGTTTAGGCGGCCGCTTTGTAACTCACATTGCGGGTAGCTATTTTTCTGTTGTAGGCTTACCTTTATATGAAACCGAACAATTATTAAAAACATTCTTAAGAAGGTAACATGAGTACAGAATTACTGATCAATGTCACACCGAGCGAAAGCCGTGTTGCCCTAATAGAAAACGGTGTACTGCAAGAAATACAGCTAGAGCGAATCGGTAATCTAGGTATTGTAGGCAATATTTACTTAGGAAAAATAAGCCGTGTACTTCCGGGTATGCAGGCTGCTTTTGTCGATATCGGCCTTGAAAAAGCAGCATTTTTGCATGCATCCGATATTGTAAATAGTGCCTCTATTGTTGAAGGCGTAGACGACGTACCAATAAAAAAAGTACAAGATATTAGAGAGTTAGTTCGTCAAGGCCAATACATTATGGTGCAAGTGGTAAAAGATCCGCTAGGCACTAAAGGCGCAAGGCTCACCACTGATATAACTATCCCTTCTCGCTATTTAGTGTTTATGCCTGATGCGACCCATGTAGGGGTTAGTCAGCGTATAGAAACTGAAGAAGAGCGCTCACGTCTTAAAAAAATAGTCGCAGAATATGGCGATGAAAATGGCAGCTTTATTGTACGTACAGCAGCCGAAGGCGCTAGCGAAGCTGAATTACGACACGATGCCGGCTTTTTAAGAAAATTATGGGAAAAAATAACATCACGTCGTAGAAAAACGAGTAAAGCCAGTATCCTACACGAAGATTTAACGCTTGCCTTTAGAACCCTGCGTGACTACGTAGGCGAAGATATGGAGCGCATTCGCGTTGACTCTAAACTCAGCTATGAAGAACTAAAGTTATTTACTGAAGAGTTTGTTCCACAGCTTTCTCAAGTGCTTGAATACTACCCAGGCGAGCGGCCTATATTTGACTTGTTTGACGTTGAAAACGAAATTCAAAAAGCACTACATCGTAAAGTTACGCTAAAATCGGGTGGTTATATAATTATTGACCAAACAGAAGCAATGACGACTGTTGATGTTAATACTGGCGCATTTGTAGGACATCGTAATTTAGAAGAAACCATTTTTAATACCAACGTAGAAGCAACCTCTGCAATTGCTCGCCAGCTTAGGCTGCGTAACTTAGGCGGTATTATCATTATCGACTTTATCGATATGGTAAGTGAGGATCATAAAAGGCGGGTGCTTCATTCACTTGAATCAGCCCTTGCAAAAGATCGCACTAAAACGAATATTAATGGGCTTTCAGCGCTTGGCCTTGTTGAAATGACGCGTAAACGTACACGCGAAAGCTTAGAGCATATTTTATGTGATGTATGCCCAGCATGTTCCGGTCGTGGTTCACAAAAAACAGTTGAAACGGTTTGCTACGAAATACTACGTGAAATAGTGCGTGTTAACCGAGCATACGCAGCAGACAAGTTTATGGTGTATGCAGCGCCTGCTGTAAGTGAGGCCCTACTAAACGATGAGTATCATAACCTTGCTGAGCTTGAACTATTTATTGGTAAGCAAGTCAATATTCAAACAGAGAGCTTATACAGCCAAGAACAGTTTGATGTGGTAATGATGTAATGAAAGCAAAAGCGGTCTGTTTTTTTTGTTTTAGAAAGTTATGGCAGACCTGCGCCATAATTTTGGTATTACTGGC
Organism: Pseudoalteromonas sp. SR41-1; assembly: GCF_014164015.1. NCBI lineage: Bacteria > Pseudomonadati > Pseudomonadota > Gammaproteobacteria > Alteromonadales > Pseudoalteromonadaceae > Pseudoalteromonas > Pseudoalteromonas sp. SR41-1. The sequence continues at coordinate 111,135 of NZ_JACJEK010000005.1, read as the reverse complement.
CGTTATTGTTTCAATTTTAAAATATACCCTCCCGTATGCAAACGAATACAAAGGTGACATAGAAAGCTATTTACACGAAAAGTTTGAAATAAGCTTATCTATCGGTGAAATATCAGCTAGTTGGCAGGGCAGTGGTCCTGCATTAGTGCTAGAAAATTTATCGTTTAAAGATAACGAAACCGCGCCAATATCACTCACCATTGCTAAAACCAGCTTAGAGCTAAATCTATGGGAAAGCTTAAAAGCACTACAACTTAGATCTAATTATTTTGTTATTAATGGTTTTCATACCAGTGTAAATATCACCAACTTATTTAAAACCGGTGATAACGACGAAGTTTCTTTTGAGCAAAAAGAGCTAATTGAAGAACTGTTTTTGGGTAAAACGGGTCATTTTGCAATAGAAAATTCCAGTATTAACTTTATTTTAGAAGATGGTAAAGAACGTAAATTACTTCTTCAAAACATTGTTTGGCAAAATGAAGATGAGCAGCACCTTGGTAGTGGAAGCCTAGCACTGCCGGGTATTTCGGTCGGAGACTTTGACGCGCGCATAGCACTTACCGGGGATACTCTAGAGCAGGTTGCGGGCGACATCTATGTGCAGGCTAATAAGGTCGATGTATCTAACTGGTTAGCGCAATATATAAATACGCAAAAGCAGCAACTGCATAGCGATATTAATTTACAAGCATGGCTAAAACTAGATAAAGGTTTTGTAAGCGATGTGAAAATGCAGTGGTTACCAAGCTTTGTACGCTGGCAGCGAGAAGAGCAAAGCCACCAAGTTAGTTTGAGTGAAGGTGGATTCCATCTATATCCAGAACAAAATAGCTGGCACTTAAAAAGTACCGGTTTAACATTTAATAGTAACGATAAAGCATGGCCAAGTTTAGAGTTTGAAGCCCAACTAGGGCTGCAAAATAAAGTGTGGCTGCATCAAGTTGATCTTGAATTACTGAGTAACCTAGCCGGGCTAAGTAATTTTAATGCACTTGAACCATTTTTAGAACGCCAACCTAGTGGGCAAATAGATCAAGCTTATTTAAGTTTTTCTAATGCACAGCAATGGCAATTATGGTTTGAGGCTAACAATATTGGCTGGCAAGAATTAAGATCGGTACCAGCAGCGCAAGGGCTTAGAGTAAATGGTTTACTTACCCAAAGTACTGGTCGAATAAATTTATTTGGCGAAAGTGGCACATTAGTCACAGGCGAAAGCTTTAGTAACGACATAAATTATAATCAGCTAAATGTAGAGCTAGATTTAGCTAAGCGAGATGATGGCTGGCATATAAGTAGTGACAATATCTGGTTTGATAATGATGAAGTTACTCTTGCTGCAGAATTACAAATTAGCCTAACAAATGATCCTCGATTAGATCTTTACGCAGAAGCGTTCGCCCCAGATGCCAATATTGCAGATCATTACTTCCCATTAAAAGCGATGAGCCCTGAACTTGTTAGCTATTTAAATGATGCAATTAAAGGCGGAGAAGTATCTAAAGCACAGGTCTTATTTGCAGGGCCTTTGTCTGGTTTCCCATTTACTGATGGTAGTGGTCAGTTTGATGTATTAGCACAAATAGACAATGCAACCTATGAGTTTGACCCTGATTGGCCTGCGGTCACTAATGCTAATGTGCAGCTACATTTTGCTAATGAGCGGATGGACATATATAGCCAGCAAGGCAAGTTGGTTAATTTAGATATTGGTAATAGTGTACAGGTGAGCATTGCAGATTTAATGAATGCTGATGAACTTATTGTGCAAATTGATAAAAAAGCAGAGATGGAAAAGTTACATGACTTTTTTGCAGCGACACCTATTGCCAAACCTCTTGCTGAAATTTTTAAAGTTGTACAGGGCAAAGGCGAAGCCGATGCCAGTATTGAGCTTTTAGTAGGCTCTAAGTTTAAAGGCGGAGCCAGTGTTAGCGGCAAAGTTAATTTAAATGACTTGCCAGTATTTATAGCAACGCCAGGCATTGAGCTTAAAAACTTAACTGGCGAGCTTAATTTTAAAAACGACAATATTACACTTAAAAATGCGACTGCGAAGTGGTTGGGCATGCCGCTAAATATTAATTACAGCAGCAAAAGTGATGCTAAAAATTACCAAGCAAACATAGATATAAACGCCAAAATTGACGCCGATACACTAATTGATAGTGGACAAGGTATATTAAAAAATTATTTAAGCGGGCAAAGCGATGTTGATATTGGTTTAGTACTTAATTTTACCGAACAAGGCTTTAATTATCGTGCACAGGTAAACTCAGAACTACTTGGCTTAACGAGTAACTTACCCGCACCTTATAATAAAAATAGCGAACAAATGTGGGCGCTTGATGCAATAGTTCAAGGTGATGATATTTCTAATCTCATTACAGCAAACGCTAATCAACAGTTTTACTTTAATGCTATTTTAGAAAATGGAAAATCACAGTTTAGTAATGCCCATTTTGTGCTCGGAAAACAAGATTTAGGATTAAACCAAAAAGACTTAAGCGTAAATATAAATCTTGAGCAGAGTGAATTAGTGCCTTGGTTTGATCTGATTGATCAAATAATTAAAGCAGGTAAAGCAAATCCAGATAAAGAATCAAAAGGGATTATGCCACCGCTTAATGAGGTGGTCGCAAATATAGGTATGCTTGATGCGAGTAACATCATCTTTAATGATTTTGAAATGCGTTTAGCACCATCAAAAGACGATTTATACCTAAAGCTAAATGCTAAAGAACTTAGAGCTGGGGTTTTTATTCCTACATCACAGCCTAGCCAGCCTATACGAATTAATGCCGATTACTTAAGGCTTAATTTTGCACAGCCTAGCGAGCAATTAATTGAAATAACAGATGTACTTCCTGAGGAAGACTTGAGCTGGCTTACTAAAATACCTGCCATTGAGTTTGAATGTAGTGACTGCAAAATTGATCGCTACCAGCTTGATAAAGTGAGTGCGTCATTATTAGGAGATGGCGAGCGCTTATCGATATCAGAACTTGTAATCGATAAAGGAGATCATGTACTGCGCACTAAAGGGCAGTGGCAAAATGGTTTAACAACGCTAAGTGGTGAGCTTAAAAGTGATGATATAGGCGCATTGTTTGGCGAGTTTGATATTACCTCTGCAATTAAGGATTCTAAAGCTGATCTAAATTATGATCTTACTTGGCAAGCAGCACCTTATGATTTTGATGTGAAAACTTTAAGTGGTGAGGTTACTTGGGATTTAGGGGAAGGTCACTTAACTGAAATAAGTGATGGTGGTGCACGCGTATTTTCGCTGTTGAGCCTTGATTCACTCGTACGCAAACTGAAACTTGATTTTAGAGATGTATTTTCAAAGGGCTTTTTTTATAACAGCATGCAAGGCTCTATGCAGTTAGAAAACGGTATCGCTTACACTAAAGATACTAAAATGGACGGCGTACCCGCCGATTTAACCATTAAAGGTTATGCAAATTTAAACACGCTAGATATAGATTACGACCTTGCTGTAGCGCCACAAGTAACCTCAAGCATTCCGGTTATAGTTGCGTGGATGGTTAATCCAGTAACAGGGCTTGCTGCTTTAGCACTTGATAAAGTTATTCATTCTGCGCGCGTCATCTCAGAGATCAATTTTAAAGTAACGGGTAAAATGAACGACCCTATTGTTCAAGAACTCGACAGAAAAAGTCGTGAAGTTACACTACCTCAAGCTGCGCAAAATCAGCCACAAGCATCAGTCGATTTAAAACTTAAAGATGCACAAGTAACAGTAACGCAATGAACAAAACAGCAAGCATAAGCACACCCACAATAGTTGCCCTACAAATGTGTTCAGGGCTAAGCCCTGATGAGAACATAACAAGCTTAAAGCGCGCACTTAAAACTCTGCCAGGAACAAGGCCATTACTTGTTTGCTTGCCTGAGGCTTTTTTAGTGTTTAGTAAAACTGGTAACGATACGTTACGTGTTGCTAAGCAAGTTGAGCAATACAAATTACAACTTAGTGAATTGTGCCAACACCATAATATTTGGTTAAATGCAGGCACAATGCCTGAGCCATTTAACGAACATAAGTATTACGCAGCATCGCACTTATATAATAATCAAGGCGAGCTGGTTGCAACGTATAACAAAATACATTTATTTGATGTAACCGTAGATGATAAAACAGGTAGCTATCGAGAGTCAGATTTTACCCAAGCAGGTCGCGATGTAGTGGTTGTTGATTCTCCCTTTGGTAAAATTGGCTTAACAGTATGTTATGATCTGCGCTTTAGTGGCTTATTTAACGAACTAGTACGCCAAGGCGCCAATATTATTTTAGTACCCAGTGCATTTACAGTCCCTACAGGGCAAGCGCATTGGCAACCGCTATTAGCAGCTCGCGCAATAGAAACACAATGTTATGTAGTTGCAGCAGCTCAGTACGGTACACATGAAAATGGCCGACAAACATATGGCCACAGTATTATTATTTCGCCTTGGGGCAATACCCTGAGTGAATTGCCAACAGGCACCGGTTTTATAAGCTGCAACGCAGATTTAGACCAGTTACAAAAAATTAGACGAGATATGCCCGTGCAGTCTCATCAACGATTTAGAGAGCATTTATTATGAATTCGGTTGAACAGCATTTACTACAAGACAGCCAGCTAAATAGAGAAGAGCTCGAAAAAACGCTCGCTTACATACATCAGCATAAAGTGGATTACGCCGATTTATATTTTCAATCAAGCCACCACGAATCATGGGTGCTTGAAGACGGCTTAGTTAAAGAAGGCTCTTATAACGTTGAACGTGGCGTTGGTGTACGTGCTGTAAGCGGCGAAAAAACAGGTTTTTCTTACTCTGATGCAATAAATCTTGAAGCACTTAATAAGGCGGCTACAGCGGCTCGTAGCATTGCAGATGCTGGCGAAGATAGAGCGATTAAAGTATTTAGTGATGTTAAAGCTAAAGAGCAGTTTGCAGCGCATCAGCCAATTTCGAGTATGAGCGATACCGACAAGGTGAGTTTATTACGCGAACTTGAAAACTATATTCGTGAACTAGCACCCGATGCAGAGCAAGTAATTAGCTCAATGTCAGCGGTATACGAAGAAGTATTAATCGCAGCTAGTGACGGTACGTTTGCCACCGATATTCGCCCGCTTATTCGTTTAAACTGCTCAGTGCTGCTTGAAAAAAATGGTCGCCGTGAACGCGGTGGCGCAGGTGGTGGTGCACGTTTAGATTATGGTTACTTTAAAGAGCTTGTTGATGGTAAACCACGTTGGATGGAATTTGCAGAAGAAGCGGTACGCCAAGCTAAAGTAAACCTTGAAGCTATTGATGCACCTGCCGGCACGATGGAAGTTGTACTTGGTAATGGTTGGCCTGGCGTGCTTTTACACGAAGCAGTAGGGCATGGACTTGAAGGCGATTTTAACCGCAAAGGCGCGTCTGCGTTTAGTGGTAAAGTGGGCCAAAAAGTAGCATCTGAGCTGTGTACTGTTGTTGATGATGGCACTATGGCTGATCGCCGTGGGTCACTTAATGTTGATGATGAAGGCACACCAGCCGCTTACAACGTACTTATCGAAAACGGTATTTTAAAAGGCTATATGCAAGATAAGCTAAACGCGCGTTTAATGGGTGTAAATCCTACCGGTAACGCACGTCGTGAGTCTTATGCGCATTTACCAATGCCTCGCATGACTAACACCTACATGTTAGGTGGTGAGCACAGCCAAGCCGATATTATCAGCTCAGTTAAAAAAGGGGTATTCGCGCCTAACTTTGGCGGCGGACAAGTTGATATAACCTCAGGTAAGTTTGTATTTAGCGCATCAGAAGCGTATTTAATCGAAAATGGTAAAATTACCCAACCAATTAAAGGCGCAACGCTTATTGGTAATGGACCAGAAGTAATGCAGCAAATATCTATGGTTGGTAACGACTTAGCACTTGATAAAGGTGTTGGTGTTTGTGGTAAAGATGGTCAAAGCGTACCGGTAGGCGTAGGCCAACCAAGCCTTAAGATTGATCAGTTAACGGTCGGTGGTACAGCTTAAATATTACTCAAGCGCGAAGTGAATTTGCACCTACGTGCTTGATGTTTATTGTAGGTGAGGTTTTATACCTCGCTTTTTAAATACAGACTTAGAAATAGAGCGCGAAATAAATTCGCACCTACGATTTGTATTTTTACTTTGTGTAGGCGAGGTTTATGCCTCTCCTTCACCTTCTTTATTTTTTTCAGCCTCTTTGTACCATAACGCAAAAAAGCACTCTGTTAATTTGTGCTCTATCTCAAGCGCTTTTTCTGTCGGGCAAAACAAGGTAAAGCTTGCTTTAAATTCACCTAAATCGGTTGTACCAAAGTGAATTACCGGCTCTGGGCCAGATATTTTTGCATCAAGTTTACGCTCAATCATCGAATTATAACGGCTTGCTACTTCTTGAAACTCTTCGCAGTACAGTTTAGCTTGCTCAGTGAGTGTGTCGTGAATAGGGTACGGGTTAAAGCTCTCTCTTCGGACAATAATAAAATGATGTGTAACAAAGCGTTTTACAAAGTTTAAGTTTTTAATAGAGCTGGTGATCAGCTTATTATTAGGTATGTATATGGTTTTTCTAGAAAATTGATAAGTATGTATATCAATTTCATGCATGGTTGTTTTTATCCAATCCGTTTCAGCTACTTCACCAAAGTAATCACCTACTTGTATCCAATCACCCACTCTAAACGGGCGAGTTGTTACGAGGTAAAAAAAGCCTATTACACACTGAATAAACTCACGCGTTGCAAGTACAATTGCCACGGCAAAAGCAGCAATAGAAAGTGCAAAGTTTTGAATTTCAGTAGACCACACAAATAGCAGCGATATCATCATTACAAAATTAATAAAGTGCTTAATATTGTGTGCGATGTAACGGATGTCTTTTTCTTTTTTTTCTGCGCGACTTTTAGCAAGCTTATCAACAAGCACTTTTAGTACAAATGCAATTGTGATCATTACAATTGAAAGAAGAAACGGATGCAGCAATATATCTTTAGTCATGGTATCCAATTAAACGTGAGTTGATAAAAACAGGCTCAGTATATTGATTTATTAAACCAATTAGCAAATTTAGTGTAAAAAAAGTAACCAATAAAAAATTTAGCTACGTTATTGAGTTACTTGATCAGTGCAATGCTTGTGATTTTTAGCCATTCTTTTTCGGCATATGAGTACAAGCTCAATGGCTGAAATAAAAATCAAAGTATAGCCAAGCGTTTCTATACCTTCCTCAACAATGTTTTTTACCGCACGTACATAGTCATCACCCATTACTGAATGCCAAAATGCGCCTTTGCCCATCATTCGCGAAAATGCGAGTAAAGTAACCATGCCTGATAAGCAAATTCCATAACTAGGAGTGAGGCTATAGGCTTTTAAAGAGTTAAAAATACTTCCTCTGTTTGTTATTAAATAAATAAACAAACACGCCAGCTAAAATTGAATAGACGATACTTTGCCAAGCGCCATCAAAAAAGTATAAGTCGAGGTAGGTATCAAACTCTCTCACAAACATCATTGCCGATAACGCAGCTAGTAATACAGCCGGTATTTTGAGTTGAAAGTTAATTCGCGAAGCATAAAAAAATAAAATACAACTTAAAAAAGTTAAAACATCTTGCATATGTTCGGTAAGAGTTTCTTCACTGTAAAGTGCATCCTGTTTTAATTCAAACCCTTCAAGTTGAATTAAATGAGCAACACCCGCTAGGCATAATAAATAAATAAAAGATCGCAGTAAAAACATAAATAACCAAGAGAAACTATAAATGCGCGGGATTCTAATCGTTAAAATGCTTTAAAGCCAAAACAAAATTTAAACTTTTAACCTTTTTATTGGTCTAAAATTTTTGCTGTTAAAATAATGGCTTAGATGTTTTTTTAATGTTGAATGGATGTTTTTAATGTGACGTTTTAAGTGGTTTATTGTGCAAAATATAACAAGCATTAAAAAGCCCTTACTAATTACTTAACAAGGGCTTTTTATAATTGAGCGCTTAGAGTTTAGCGCCTAGCGCATAGTAACAAACTCTTCAGAACCTGTTGGGTGAATCGCAACAACGGCATCAAAATCAGCTTTAGTTGCGCCCATTTTCATGGCAACTGCAAAACCTTGAATCATTTCATCAACCGCAAAACCAATACCATGTAGGCCAACTACTTTTTCGTCTGGGCCGGCACATACAAGCTTCATTTTACAAGGTTGGCGATGTTTAGTTACCGCTGTGTACATAGCTGTAAAACCAGATTGGTAAATCTTAACGTTTTCTTCGCCGTATTGAGAAATAGCTTCTTGTTCAGTAAGGCCAATAGTACCAATTGGTGGGTGACTAAATACAACAGTAGGAACTAGGCTGTAATCCATTTTTAAATCATCAGGTAGTTCTTTATTAAATAAACGCTCTGATAAAGTACGCCCTGCTTTCACTGCTACAGGCGTAAGTTCAATACCGTTTTCGATAATATCGCCAACCGCGTATACATTTTTAGCTGTGGTATTTTGAAACTCATCAACTTTAACAAAACCATCGCTGTTAACTTCTACGCCGGCAGCGGCAACATTAATTGCATCTGTTGTTGGCTGGCGGCCAATGGCCCAAATTACTTGGTCGACGTTATGAGTTTTGCCATTATCTAGATGTAGCGTTACAGAGCCATCATTTTCTTTAACTAATTTATGAGGTACAGATTCTGTATGAAGAGTAGGGCCTTCAGCAGCCATAACATCAACAAGTGTTTCAACTATGTATGGGTCAAAGTTACGAAGTGGAGAATGCTTACGAACAAATAAATGTGTTTCAGTACCTAAACCATGTAATACACCAGCAAGCTCGACGGCTATGTAGCCTGCGCCAATAACTGCAACGCGCTTAGGTTGCTCTTTTAGTTCAAAAAAGCCATTTGAATCGATACCGTGTTCAGCACCTTCAATATGCGGAATACTTGGCCGGCCGCCTACTGCAATTAATATATGATCGGCTGTGTAGTGCTCGCCGTTTACTTCAACTGTTTTATTATCTACAAATTTAGCAAAGCCTTTAATTACAGTAACGCCATTGCTAGCAAGTCCACTGTCATAACCTTTATGAATTCGGCCTATATAGGCTTCACGGCTTTCTACTAACTTGCTCCAATCAAAGCCTTTAACTTCAACATTAAAGCCGTAATCTGGGGCATATAAATTAATTGCTTCAGCAACCTGAGCACCGTGCCACATTACTTTTTTAGGTACACAGCCCACGTTTACACACGTGCCGCCCATGTGTTTTGCTTCTATAAGTGCTACTTTAGCGCCGCGCATTGCCGCTCTATTTGCAGAGGCAATACCACCACTGCCACCACCGATTGCAATATAATCAAAGTGTTGTGTCATTTTATGTCCTTAGGCGTTGAGTTTTATGCGCATTAGCATAACATTAAGTTTTAAAAATAAAGAGTGTTTAGGTGACCTATGTTTAGTAAAAAAACATTCGAATTTCTTGCTCAGCTTGATCAAAACAATAATAGAGACTGGTTTAACGACCATAAATCACAGTATGAGGAATACGTAAGAGAGCCCGCTTTAGATTTCATTAGGCAAATGCAAGCACCACTTGCTGAGGTTTCTAGCCATTTTGTCGCATCAGATAAAAAAGTCGGCGGTAGTTTAATGAGAATCCATAAAGACGCGCGTTTTAGTAAAGATAAAACCCCATATAAAATTAATGTAGGAATTCAATTTCGCCATTTTATGGGAAAAGACGTACACGCCCCTGGTTTTTATTTTCACTTAGCAAATGACGAATGTTTTGTAGGTGCTGGTATTTGGCGACCAGAATCAAAGGCGCTTAATGCAATTAGAACCTGCATAGATGAAAACCCAAATAGCTATAAAAAAGCAATTTATGATGAGCAATTTAAATCTATATTTGAAATGTCAGGAGAGTCGCTAAAACGCCCACCAAGGGGTTTTGAAAAAGATCATCCCTTAATAGATGAGCTCAAACGAAAAGACTTTATAGCCATTAGCCCACTTACTCAAAAGCAAATATGCAGTAATAACCTAGTTGATACGGTACTAGAACGTTATAAAGTGGCCGACTCATTAATGGGTTATTTGTGTTTTGCTTTAGAGCAACCTTATTAAAATTAAACAACTTAAAAGCGGCTGAGTTGTTTTTTTACTTTTAGACCCAATTTAAAACGTAATGCATTAACGCAAAGAGAGTATTTATGAGCAACCCACTAATTGGCCTTGAAGGCTTACCACCATTTTCAAAAATAAAGCCTGAGTACGTAGTACCAGCACTAAAAGACGGTATTGAGCTTTGTCGTAAAGCCATTGATGACGTGCTAGCGAAAGGCTCGTACACGTGGGATGACTTAGTATTACCCCTTGAAGAAGCGGACGATAAATTATCGCGCATGTTCTCCCCTGTATCGCATTTAAATTCAGTAATGAATAACGACGAATTACGTGAAGCTTACGAGCAGTGCTTACCGTTAATATCTGAATATTCAACATTTGTAGGTCAGCATCAAGGATTATACAACGCGTATAATACGCTTTATAACAGCGACGAATTTAAAACGCTGACTACAGCACAGCAAAAAACAATTACTAATGCGCTTCGTGACTTTAAATTATCGGGTATTGCATTAGCGCCAAAGCAGCAAAAACGCTACGGCGAAATTAGCGCGCGTTTATCAGAACTTGCCTCAAAATTTGGCAACAACGTAATGGATGCCACACTTGCTTGGCACAAACATATTACTGATGAAAGCGACTTAGCTGGCTTGCCAGAATCTGCTTTAGCGCTTGCAGCTGATACTGCAAAAAGTAAAGAGTTAGACGGTTGGGTATTTACCCTTGATTTCCCGTCGTATTTACCAATTATGACCTATGCAGATAACCGCGAACTTCGCAGAGAAACTTACACCGCGTTTTCTACGCGCGCATCAGATCAAGGCCCTAACGCTGGTGAATTTGATAACTCCGAGATCATGAGTGAGGAGCTTGCGCTTCGCCATGAACTTGCACAGTTACTAGGATTTAACAGCTACGCTGAAAAGTCATTGGCAACTAAAATGGCCGAAACACCGGCGCAAGTATTCTCGTTTTTAGAAGACCTAGCGGCTAAATCAAAACCACAAGCAGAGCAAGAAGTGGCAGAGTTAAAAGCTTACGCTGAGCAAAAACATGGTATTTCTGAATTACAGGCATGGGATTTTGGTTACTACAGCGAAAAACTTAAGCAAGAAAAGTACGCTATTTCAGATGAAGTACTACGTCCTTACTTCCCTGCAAATAAAGTATTAAGTGGCTTATTCGAAACCGTTAACCGCTTATTTGCTATTAGCGTAAAAGAAGTTACTGATTTTGATACTTACCACAAAGACGTACGTTTTTTTGAAATTGTAGATAGCAGCAATACCTTACGTGGACGTTTTTATCTCGATTTATATGCACGCGACCGTAAACGCGGTGGTGCGTGGATGGACGACTGTATGGGTCGTAAATTACGTGCTAACGGCGAACTACAAACTCCAGTGGCTTATTTAGTGTGTAATTTTAATAAAGCGGTTGGCGATAAACCTGCATTGTTTACTCATGACGAAGTGACAACCTTATTCCACGAGTTTGGTCATGGTATTCACCATATGCTTACACAAGTTGATGCAGCCCCTGTTGCGGGTATTAATGGTGTAGCGTGGGATGCGGTAGAGCTTCCTAGTCAGTTTTTAGAAAACTGGTGTTATGAAGAAGAAGCACTGAGCTTTATTTCAGGTCATTATGAAACGGGCGAGCCGTTACCTAAAGAGCTACTTGATAAGCTACTAGCGGCTAAAAACTACAACTCAGGCATGCAAATGCTGCGTCAAATTGAGTTCTCGTTATTCGACTTTAAAATCCACAATGATTATAAAGCGGGTGAAGAGTGTCAAATTCAAGCAGTACTTGATGACGTACGCAGCCGTACCTCGGTTGTTAAGCCTCCTGAGTTTAACCGTTTTCAGCATGGCTTTAGCCACATTTTTGCAGGCGGTTACAGCGCTGGTTATTACTCGTATAAATGGGCTGAAGTACTCTCTGCTGATGCTTATTCTAAATTTGAAGAAGAAGGTATTTTTAACCCGCAAACCGGTCAAGCCTTCATGCAAAATATTTTAGAAAAAGGCGGCAGTGAAGAGCCAATGGAATTATTTAAAAAGTTCCGTGGTCGTGAGCCAAATGTTGACGCGTTACTACGTCACAGCGGTATTGCAGCTTAAAAATCTAATATTTAGCACAAACCAAATTAAAGCGCCTAAATGGCGCTTTTTTATTATTTGTAAATTATTATCTAATAATTTTTAGTAATTTCATCCTGTCGTACTATGCTTTTAGCACACCTATTAAAATGGATTAAGGCATGGCAAAGTTGGTATTAGCAATTGATGACGACAAATATGTTCATCATATAATTGAAGAGTCTTTAGCAGGGTTTTGTAAAATAATTCATGCAAAAGATGGCGATGAAGGATTAAGGCTAACCAATAAATATAACCCTGATATTATTTTACTCGATATTGAAATGCCAGGTATGTCAGGCTATGACGTATGTAAAACGATAAAGCAAAGTGAAAGCACTCAAGATATTCCCGTTATGTTTCTCTCATCTAAAATAGAGTTAAGCGATCGGGTAAAAGGTTATAGTGTTGGCGCATCTGATTACATTACTAAACCCTTTAACGCAGAAGAGTTAATAGCGCGTATAAAAGTGCTTTACGAATATCGACAGCAATGTGCAAAGCTAAAATTGGATATAGCAAAAGCGAATAAAACAGCGGAAATAGCGATGACAGAGTCGGGCGATATGGGCCGTATAATGCGCTACGTTGGACAAAGCTATCACGCTAATAACTTTCAATCGTTGAGTGAACACTTTTTTACCTTTTTTGCTCCTTTAAATTTAGATGTTGTGGTTGTGTTTTGGTATCAAGGAACAGGTGTTTTTTACAGCCAGCAAAGTGGTGTTTGCCCGTTAGAGCAAGAGCTGCTGGAGCAACACAGACAAGCTCAACGATTTGTTGATATTGGTAGTAGTACTATAATTAATTACCCCAAAGTATCCCTTTTAATAAAAAATATGCCAGTTGATAACGATGCTTTGTACGGGCGTTATAAAGATCTGTTCCCGCATATATTAGAAGTAACCAACGAGAAGGTTATTACCATGGAAAGAAGCGAAAGCAGTTATGAGCAGGCAGCTCAAATAAGTACAGCCCTTCAAGATATTGTTAAGCAGTTAACTACACAAAATATAGAGCAAAACAAAAGTACTAAAATATTTATAGAACAGCTACATGAACTTGACTGCGCCATTAAGCTACAACAAACACAAGCAAATCCCGCGGATCTCACTTTATATATATCCCAACTGGATCAAACGATGCAGTTATTTGTATCGGCTAATAGTGATTTAGCCTTTATCAAATATCAGCTTAAACAAGTTGCCGAAAGCCGCAATGAGCTTATATCTAATTTACGCACTAAAGCGGAAGCCGCAAAGGTCAATACTAATCATCACAGTGATATAGAGCTATTTTAGTGCTTTAAAGTAAAGCGGTTGATATACTACAGGCGTATTTTATCGTCGGAGTTTATTGTGGTTATTCAGTGTGCTTTTAAAGAGTTACGTCCTTATTTAAATGAATTAGAAACACGCTTTGGTTTAGCCCAATGGGCGCAAAATTGCAGTGGCTTTAGCTTACATTACGACGATAAAGGGTTAAGCCTATTTAAAACCGATGAGCCTAAACTAGGTGCAATTAATGTTGATTTTGTAACCGGTGCTGCTGCCCATAGGCGCAAGTTTGGCGGTGGTAAAGGGCAAGCTATTGCCAAAGCGGTTGGTTTAAATAAAGGTGCAACGCCTGTTGTACTTGATGCTACCGCAGGCCTTGGGCGAGACGGCTTTGTACTTGCCTCGCTAGGGTGCAAAGTTATATTACATGAACGTCATCCGGTTGTTGCGGCCCTTTTATACGATGGGTTAAAGCGAGCTTATAGCGATATTGAAATTGGTGTGTGGATGAAAGAAAACATGAGCCTAATATTTGGCTCAAGCCATACCTTGCTCTCTCAGTGCGAAAGCATGCCCGATGTTGTTTATTTAGATCCCATGTTTCCGCATCGCGAAAAATCAGCATTAGTTAAAAAAGAAATGCGCGTATTTCAAGAGCTTGTTGGTGCAGATACCGACGCTGACGATTTACTCGAATTCGCCTACCCACTTGCCAGTAAGCGTGTCGTTGTAAAACGCCCCGATTACGCGCCATTCTTAAACGAAAAAACCCCAAGTATGCAGATCAAAACCAAAAAGAACCGTTTTGATGTTTATGTAAAGGCGGCAATGGTTTAAACATCAAAACAAATTGGTGGTATATCCCTAGAATTTTGTCGCTGAAACCATAGTTTGACATAATACAACCATATAGTGACATAATTAAACCATACTTTGACATAAAACCCCTTATTAAAAATGATGGTAATAATTAATCTTGTTAAAATCAATGTATTGCATTTTTATTAAACCATAGTGTGACATAATTATTTTTTGTTTGTATAGTATGTGTACAATAGTAAAAAAATAGTTATTTCAGTCATGTATATACGCAACTTAAGAAAGCCATCTCCAAATAAAAATGTATTCAAATTTGCGAGCACTAAAGTCAGTAATGTAATTATGTGTGAAAGTACATTAGAGTTTGATGCATGTTTTCATCATGAATATAACGATGAAATTGAAAGTTATGGCAGTCAGCCTGAAGGCTTTAAATATGAGTTTATGGGTAAAAGCTTACCTTACACACCTGATGCACTGATTTCGTATACGAATAAAACCCAAAAATACCACGAATATAAACCTTACTCTAAAATTACTTCCCCACTATTTAGAGCAAAATTTGCTGCGAGACGAGATGCATCATTAAAAATGGGAATTGATCTTGTTTTAGTGACTGATAGGCAGATTAGGGTAAATCCAATATTAAGTAACTTAAAACTATTACACCGTTATTCCGGTGTTTATGGTGTTAATGGCATTCAAAACGAGCTCCTCAGCTTTATTCATAAATCCGGAGCAATCAAGCTAAATGATATAAGCTCTCAGATTGGGATACCAATTGGTGAAACACGATCTTTTTTATTTGGGCTCATGCATAAAGGGTTGGTTAAGGCTGATCTAGGGTGTGATGATTTAACTAATAATCCAACATTATGGGCTACACCATGACTGATTTTTTTAATGAATTTGATGAATCACTAGCGCCATTAAAGCCACAAACGCCCACACAATACGTCAAATTAGATGATGCCAACTTAATCAAGCGTGATCTGGATACCTTTAATGACGCTTTAAAAAGCCAAGCGTTACAAAGATATAAGCTAATAAGCTCTATAGATAAAAAACTTTCACGTGGGTGGACCCAGCAAAATTTAGATCCTATTTTAGACGATCTTTTTAAAGAGAATACTCAAGATCGGCCAAATTGGCGGACTGTTGCTCGTTGGCGTAAAAAGTATATTGACAGCAACGGGAATATTGCCTCTCTTGCTGATAAAAACCATAAAATGGGAAACAGAACCAAGCGTATAAAAGGGGATGATAAGTTTTTTGATAAAGCGCTAGAGCGTTTTTTAGATGCTAAAAGACCGACTATAGCAACAGCATACCAGTATTATAAAGACCTAATTATTATTGAAAATGAGAATATTGTTGAAGGCAAAATTCCAATCATATCTTACACCGCTTTTAATAAAAGAATTAAAGCAATACCCCCATACGCGGTGGCTGTAGCAAGGCATGGTAAGTTTAAAGCAGATCAATGGTTCGCTTACTGTTCGGCACACGTGCCACCGACAAGAATTCTAGAGCGTGTAGAGATTGATCATACACCACTTGATTTGATCCTGCTTGATGATGAGTTACTTATTCCCATTGGAAGACCTTACCTAACATTACTTATTGATGTATTTAGTGGTTGTGTCCTTGGTTTTCATCTTAGTTATAAATCTCCTTCGTACGTATCTGCTGCTAAGGCTATTACTCATGCTATTAAACCAAAGAAACTTGATGCTATGAGTATACAATTACAAAATGATTGGCCTTGCTTTGGTAAATTTGAAAACTTAGTTGTAGATAATGGTGCTGAGTTTTGGTCTAAAAACTTAGAGCATGCTTGTCAGTCAGCAGGAATAAATATTCAATATAACCCTGTACGCAAACCTTGGCTAAAGCCCGTTGTAGAGCGTTTTTTTAAAGTCATAAATCAGTATTTAATATCAGAATTTCCAGGGAAAACATTCTCAAATATTCTAGAAAAAGAAGAATATAACCCTGAAAAAGATGCAATTATACGTTTTTCAACGTTTGTAGAAGAGTTCCAGCACTGGATTGTAGATGTATACCATCAAGATAGTGACTCTCGTGAAACGCATATCCCAATCAAGAAGTGGCAACAAGGATATGATGTCTATCCTCCTTTAACTATGAATGAAGAAGATGAAGCGCGTTTTACTATGTTAATGCGCATTTCAGACTCAAGAACGTTAGCTAGAAATGGTATAAAGTTTGAAGAGCTAATGTATGACTCGACTGCTTTAGCTGATTACCGTAAACATTATCCGCAAACAAAAGAAACTGTAAAGAAACTGATTAAAGTCGACCCAGATGACATCTCAAAAATTTATGTTTACTTAGAAGAGCTTGAAAGCTACCTAGAAGTACCGTGTACAGATCCTACCGGTTATACGGATGGGTTAAGTATTTATGCGCATAAAATGATAAAAAAAATTAACAGAGAAATTATAAGAGAATCTAAAGACGTCTTAGGGCTATCTAAAGCTCGCATGGCTATTCATGAGCGAGTAAAACAAGAGCAAGAGTTTTTTATCGCATCAAAAACTAAAAGCAAGATCACAGCTGTTAAAAAGCAGGCTCAAATAGCCGATGTAAGTAATACAGGTAAAGGGACTATTAAAATCTCTGAAGAAAAAACAGCCCCGGTGCAAAAAAATATAGTTAACGATACATTTGATGATTGGGATGATGACTTAGAGGCATTTGAATGAATGTCTTAACAGAAATACAGATAGAACAGTTGTACAACTTTAGCGATTGCATCGTTATGCACCCGCAAATTAAAACAATTTTTAATGACTTTGATGAATTGAGATTAAACCGTAAATTCCAAACAGACCAACAGTGTATGCTATTAATTGGTGATACAGGAGTTGGAAAAAGCCATACCATTAATCACTATAAAAAAAGAGTTCTAGCTACACAGAATTATAGCCGAAACACTATGCCAGTTTTAATAAGCCGTATATCTAGGGGAAAAGGCTTAGATGCTACTTTAATCCAAATGCTAGCAGATCTGGAGCTATTTGGAAGTAGTCAAATTAAAAAGCGAGGCTACAAAACCGACCTTACTAAAAAGCTTGTAGAAAGCTTAATTAAAGCTCAAGTTGAGTTACTCATCATTAACGAGTTTCAGGAGTTAATAGAGTTCAAAAGCGTACAAGAACGGCAACAAATCGCAAATGGGCTAAAGTTTATTAGTGAAGAAGCCAAAGTGCCAATAGTACTGGTTGGTATGCCTTGGGCTGCAAAAATAGCTGAAGAACCTCAATGGGCTTCTCGCTTAGTTAGAAAAAGAAAACTCGAATACTTTAGCTTAAAGAACGACAGCAAGTACTTTCGCCAATATTTAATGGGTCTAGCGAAGAAAATGCCATTTGATGCGCCGCCTAAGCTTGAAAGTAGGCATACCGCTACGGCGCTTTTTGCAGCTTGTAGAGGTGAAAATAGAGCACTTAAACATCTACTGTTGGAGGCTTTAAAATTAGCATTGAGTTGCGATGAGTATCTTGAAAACAAACATTTGATTACTGCTTATAAAAAGTTTGATTTTTTTAATGATAAGGAAAAACTAAAATCAAAAAATCCTTTTAAACAAGACATTAAAGATATTGAAATTTATGAGGTAATCAAAAACTCATCTTATAACCCAAATGCATTAGCCCCAGAAGATATGCTCACAGATCGAGTGTTTGCAATAGTAAAGTAAATCGAACCAGCCTAGCCTGATTAAAGGTGTTAAAGCGGAGATTCAAACGGATAAGTCATCAGATTAGCTTCGTGTGATTAAATCAAGCCTGACAGTTGCATATGTGCCACATCATTCAAAAAGAAAGTGGAAAAAGCAAGACGCGATTCCATAGCCTTCCTATCCTTTCTCAATTAAATTCTCGCCAATTTAATAACCGCAATAGTGGGCCTTCGATTGTGGTGTGCGCATATCAAGCGCGCATTGCTTTGTTCCAATCTATACTGTGCCCAGCCGCTTCAAGTTCACGCGCGAGAGCCTGTTTCCAGCCGCCACTACTGTCCATTGTTTCCCATACAACACCCGCGAAATCACTAGGTATTTCTAACGTACCACGTTTGAGAGCACATACTTTTTCTCGGCCCAAGCGGCCAATGAAGTAACCCAGTTCCAATAATACATTTTGACGAGCTCGAGGCTCAAGTGCCCCTCCTTTTACACGGCCCTCATCATCCGGTGTGAGAAGGACTACCGCAAACCCAACATCGCTGTTTGCAACGACTTTTTCGATAATTGTTCTCCCTTGATTAGCCTGTTCATGGAGAATAACGGCCTCCAAACCAATGCGTTCCAGAAAACGAGCCACAGTTTCCCGAGCACCATTGTCGTGCCCATGAACGATAAACACCTTTCGTGAGACTGGTTGCTTCAACACAGTTTCAAAACTCCCCTTCGATTGAACATAGTTCTTGTAATCACGCGCAAAGGGAATAATGAGTTGCCCAGTGAGCGCATGGATACCAGCGATGATTTTATTTCCAGAGTAGAAGAAATGATGACTAAAGTTGATAGCGTAACGTGGGTCATTAGCCAGTTTATCTATAAGAAGCAATGTTAAACCCATCGTTTTTTTGAGGTCATCTGGCCAAGCAAGTTGGGCACTCCCGACCATGCTGCCCCCAGTTTTTTCGCTTTCAGCAATGAAAGCGTCGAAGTCAACTTCTTCCGTCAGTTCCTCATTGTAAGGTTCAAGGTCGGTATGCCGTAACAATTGCCCTAGCTTTTTCAATGGGCGTTCATAAGTCTGCAACTGCGAGTTCTGTAAGTCTAGGATTGCGTTGTTAATTTCTCCGAAAATATCTTGGGTCATCACTAATTCTCGTCAGGTTGCAATCTGGCCTCAGCGGCCTTTTGAAGAATCGTTTCTCTATAGCTTTCTTTCATTTGTTCGGTGAGCGAATCGACGATAGGGCTACTGGCATAAGGTTCAATGCGGTTATCAATAATTTGGCTAGCTGATTGGATGGCAGCTTCAATACTGGCAGGATCATGAGGATCAAAGTTAACGACGCCCAACTCTCCATCTAGTTCATTCAATGCTTGCTCTGCATTTTTTAGATCTTTCTGCAGTTTATCAAGCCCAGTAATTTTAAACATGGTTCCCTCCTGTTTATGGTGTGTCAGTGCATCTTTGAGCTTTAACGCCGCGCTCTGCAGCATATTTCTGCCGACTTAACGCTCATTTAACTATTTATATAGTTTTAACAAATAACCTAAGATATTACTATCACTAAGTTTTTTAAAACTTTAAAGTAAAGTTAAATAGAACAATATACGCCCGTCGCTTATTTTCATGAATATATGAGCAAAGAGCACTTTTATCAATCAGTTAACCATTACATTTAGCCTATCTCAATGACCGGTAATCGCTCTTTTGAGGCATTTGTCTCAACACGTTTTGGGGCAGAAACGAGTTACGGCTGATAGTCGGCTTATGGCACTTTTGCGAAGATCGGCTGTGAGCGATAACCGGACATTGATAATTGCGCTATATAAGTCGCTATTACTCAAGTGATACTGTGATAAGTCTTTCTCTTTTTTATATAATAAAATAACTTAACTCAGCATAATATTTATGATTGGCACTAACTTATACTATTTGCTATTAATAGAAGCTCATAAAATAAGGACGTTTTCACGCTAAAATAGGGAAAGTGTCCTCTGATAAAGCTGTTAGTTTACAAAAAGGATTTTGGTAGTGTTTGAAAGTATTGCGATCTATTCAGGGTTAATTGCAACAATCTGGATCTTCATTGGTGTTTATGTTGCGAGCCGATTTTATAATGGTTACAGCCATTCTAAACAATTTTGTAGTGAGTTAGGGGCAACAGGCAGCCCAACAGAAAAATTGTCTCCCTTAATTAATAATTACCCTCTAGGCTTTTTCTTTTGCTTTTTCGGTTGGTATTTGGCGCAGCTATCAAGCGTTTCAATTTTAGTAAATATTGCGGGTTGGTTAGTTATAGCTCATGGCATTGGTACATGGGTAGCAGGGTACTTTCCTATGGACGCTGATCCATTTACTAAAAATCCAACTTTTAATTGTAAGGTACACTCTTGGGCTGGTTTTATTATGTTATTGTCGCTAGTTGTAGCACCAATATTAGTAGCTATAAGTCCAACAACAGAAATTATCCCACTATATTTCCGTATTTTTTCAGTTGTTTCTGTTATCGCTGCTGTTTATTATCTATTTGCTATGGCTAAAGCCTTAAAATCTCAAAGTAACCCTGGAATTCATCAACGTATTTCTTATGGTTTTCAGCTAATTTGGCTAAGTGCCTTTTCATTAGTGTTAGCGTAATTGTAAACTAACAAGTGACTATGGTTACGACCGTCCACTCATGGCACTTAGCTAAAATTCGGCAAAGAGCGAAAACCGGCCATTGATAAATTATGATGTATGAAGTCAAGATTTGACCTCTTCGGTCTCTCGCGATTTAGCCCTTGCCATTCACTAGTAGTTATCGTTTAATAACAGTGCGTTATTTAAACGGTGTTCTTCCTACAGAGGACTTTCACCTCATCAGTCAATGCCCATGTCAGGCGTACACAAGGCGTTGCTACGGAAAATTTACTCGCTGTCGCTCCTAAATTTCCGCAGAGCGCGGCGTTAGGCTTCTTCAAACATAAGGTGCTCTCTTGACTCAAAAGTTTTTTCAAAGAGAAGGTGTACAAACCTCATTAATTGCCGGGGTTTGCCTTATTATTGGTAGTGCAGGCACTGCATATGTAAGCAAAAAGAGTGAACCTCCGAAGCAAATTGTTTATAACGTTGGTAATGCAAGTGAAAACATTGGGCAGTATTGGAAGCACTTAAACTTTTCCTTTTTAAGAGAGGAATTCGTTAACCCCAGAATTGTTGAAGAGCTTCTAGGCTGGATTAGCGACTCATCCGAAACAACCTCATCAATTGATTTAGTTTCGGCAAATAAAAGTAACAGGTTTAATGTCGAAATAGAGCATCGAAATGTTAATGGTAAAAATTTAATTGGGTACACGCGAAATAAAGGTGAAGGTTCTTTCTTCTATGAATATATAGGCACCACACCATCTGGAGTTCATATAGTCTTATGTATAGATCATGGAGGCGGGACAGGTGTGTTCATGAGCGTAATGCTATTGTCATTAAAAGCTGACAATACTTTAGAGGGATCATCTCAAGGGGTTACCACTAGAGAAAGAGTACATTTACACTCGGTTGGAACCATTGTTTTGGGTGATAGGTATTCAGGTGACATAACTTACGAAAACGAAATTTTAACTGTAGGTGAAGACCTTAGCCCAAAGAAGCACGGTCTTTGGAATACCGAACAGAAATTTAATATTAAGTGAAGCTCAAAAACCTAACAACACGCATCAAAAATGACGTCAAACGCTTGGCTGGCGCTCATTCTTCGCTAATTTTAGCCAAGCATTATCCGCATTTTATGCGGGAGTTAGCCGCCAAGGAGCAGGAAATGCCAATTTGTTACATGTGCAGCAAAGAAGGTGATACAGACGAGCATGTGCCACCAAAATGCCTCTTCCCAGAACAAAAGGATCTTCCGCAAGGCATGGATCTGCGGAAAGAGCTGATCACAGTACCTGCTTGCGAAGACCATAACAGTAAAAAATCGAAAGACGACGAATACATTCTTTATTGTCTAGTTGTTAATCTTCCCGCGAACCCAATTGCAGAAAACTATTTTCTGTCAAAAATAATGAGGGCTATTGATCGAAATCCATCACTCATTAATAGAATCGTGGAGAACCATGTCCCTGTTCTGGTCAACGATACTGAAAAAGAAGAGTGGTTCGAGACAGCAGCAGTGTCCATTGATACCGACAGGTTTTACTATGCGTTAGAGTGTATGGCTAGAGCGCTTTTCTTTCATTACTACAAAAGGCAATGGCTTGAGACAGTCCAAGTAGAGCCGGAGTTTTTGTTGGCCAGGGGCACACAAAATGATCGTTTGGTTACCGACCGGACAGAGAAGGTTTCGAGCTCTTCAGATATTGCTTTCAAAGAGGCTCAATACTATGGAAAGAATCCGGAAGTATTCACATTTCAAATTGTGGAAGGCAATGGCAAACTTCCATTTGCCATGCGTCTCCATTTTTATGGCAATTGTCGAGTCACAGTCGCGTTTCGAAACAGCGGCTAACAACCGCTTCCACGGGACGTTAGTAGTAAATTAGCTACGATGAGGATAAATAATGAGTGTGGGGACATATGAGGAACCATTGGTATGTGGAGGCAAGCTCAAGATTACAAAGGCGTCATGGGAGATCACGTATTATTTTTCCGGACCTGACTTGAGGTATAACGGAGAATTTGTTTCTATTGCAGGGAGTTCTGTTGAGCAATATATATCTGCCTTTCAGGAAAACTGGGCAGAATATAAAAAATTAATGGAAACGATACCCAAAGGTGGGGAATTCTCGAAAGGCGGTAAAATGGGCATGTCTATTCGTATTGGTAATTTCGCACAGGGTGTTTGTATAAAATCGTATCACATGCCCATTAGCTCTGAGCATCAGCTTGAAAAAGTAATTTCCGGTTATCGCTATGCTGTACAAAGAGCGCCAGAAATTCAACAATTCCTTGCCTCGTTGTAGATGATTGCGTTGCCTAACAAAGCCATTAAATACGCTCCCTTTTTTCGCCCGACGCTCCTGACGTCTCGCGGTTTATGGCGGCGTTACCAATGTGCGCTACTGGCACAGAACCGCCCGTCGACACTAACTCATAATTGTCCAAAAACGAGTTTACCCGACCGTCTGCCTCTCGCTCATAGGGGCTGCCAGATGAAACCTAAGCCTAATCATTAAAACTCTATGGACTGATGTGAATTGCTTCAAATTAACCTGCTAAAAACGTCTCTATCACCCGCTCTCTAAACCCGCCAAAGGCATGTAAAAAGCTTGCTTCTTGAGGCTCAGTTTTCAGCTGATTTGATTCGCTTTCTCTCCATGAAAACAATAAATCATCAATTTCAACAATCGGCTGACTATCGAGCTGAGTGGAGCCTGCCTTTTTATGGTTCTTTGTTCCAAAATACTCATTAGCTATGGCGTTATTTCTTATCAATACGCAAGTGTCGGGTAGCTCTTGGTCGATTCTATTTGCAAAGGTGCTTAGTGTTTCTTCGGCGAGGGTGAATAGCCAAGCTTCTTGGTTTGGGGAATTGTTTACTCTTAATATACGGCCAAGCACCTGCCTAAAATAAAGCTCAGTTTTAACTCTACTTAAATGGCAACATACTTGTAGTCTTGGTATGTCAGTACCTTCCGACACCATGCCAACACTTACAATCCATTGCGTGTTGCTAAAGCGAAAATGGTTAATTCTATCGCCAGCATCACTTTCTTTGTAAGTAACTATGGTTGCTGATTGATGAAAAAGGTCGGTGAGTACAGTCACTATCTGCTCTGCATGTTCAACAGAAGAGGCCACAATTAGTCCTGCTGCATTACTGTTTTTCTGCCTAATAGTGGCGAGCTTACTTACTCCTTGAGCAACAATGTAATTAATTACAGCTTCGTGCTTAATCAAGTCTTGGTAGGAAATCGATGGATCTTTTAGCAAAGACTTTAATGAGTTATAGGTTTTAGTTTCTTGTTTTGTGGTTGTTACCGAAATCTCTTCATTATCAATTAAAACAATTTTGGGGTTACGGCAAACGCCATCATTAACCGCCTGTTGCAGCGAGTAAGTGTAATTACATATTATTTTATTATCAGGGTCGCTATAAGTCGCCAGCGCAATTGGGAGAAGGTCAGAGCGCCAAGGTGTGCCTGTTAAAGCCAACGTGAAAGCAGCGTGGTGTTGAATGTTTTTAACAATATCTTGCCCCCATACATTGGCATCCTCAATGCTCGAACCAGCACAATGGTGTATTTCATCAAACACCACTAACACACGGTTGTTCTTTAATAGCTTCCAGTAGTCGTCATTAAAAAAGCGCATATTTTGATAAGTATACGAGCAACCAACTGAGCCAATAACACCGTCAAAATTACAATTTAATCGTTTAGCAAACGTCTTTCTAATACCATTAGCCACCTCGCTAGAGGGTGAAAAACAAATCACAAAGTCTATTTGCTTAGTTTCAAATAAATACGCTGCCACTTCTGCCGCCAACACGGTTTTACCAGCCCCAGGTGTAGCTAAACAAAAAAAGTGCTTATTACTTTGGGAGTAATGCTTTTTAACTGCCGATAAGCAGGCTGCTTGCCAACCTCTTAACATGGTTGTTTTTCTGTTATTTTATTACCCAATAAAGTCTGCAAAGCATTTATTTTGCCAAGTAATTTAATCGACTTTTCCTTTGCTTGAGTGTGATGCAGCTGCAACTGTTCTTGCAGCTTAGGGTAGCGTGCAGAAAGGCGCTGATACTCTTTAGCTTCTTCAAGTACAGTATTTAAATCAATCTCGTATGTTAATAAATCTTTTTTAAGTTCTTCTTGGTACTCTATAACTTTAACTGTTTCGGGCGAAATATCAGGAGCGCCAATATTTGCAGTATCTATTTGTTTTACTTTACCTCGCCTTGAAGTAGGAACGATTTCTAAACTTGAAAAAAGCTCTGTTGTTGAATATATAACCTCCTTAGCTCCCTTATTTAATTTATTGGTTCGTCTTAAGAGTCCATTTGCAACATTGCGAGTTAATTGACGATATACAAACTTTCGGGTTTCTACTAGATCAGTAAACTCAGATTGTTCACGCAATAAAGCATCTTTCGCTTGCGTCACAGTGAAATTATTCATCTGTTTGATTACCAAAAGAAAATGTAAAAATACATTCATATTCGCTTTTTTACTCATTGCTAAACCTTACTACTCACCATAAACTTAGGATTCCTAAGTATACATGCTCATGTAAAAACTAGACAATCATTTAAATGTGAGAATTACCAAGATGAAGCAACGGTGCAGGTTAAATCCTTTTTTACAGAGCGTCTTAAAGAGGCTCGAAAGCGAATGAAAATAAGCCAAAAAGAGTTAGGTATTAAAATAGGGATGGATCCAAGTTCAGCCAGCGGCAGAATGAACCATTACGAAACGGGTCGCCATATGCCCGACTTAGCTACTTTAAAAAAGCTAGCGTCCGAGCTAAACGTTCCCGTAAATTACTTTTTTTGTGAATCAGAAGAAAGCGCAACACTAGCGTGTTTAATTGAAAAGCTAGATGACGAAGGTAAACGTAAGCTTATTAAATTGCTTGAATCAGAATAGTATCTTCTAATTCAAGCTGGTTAATCAAAGCCATAAAGTTTAAAAGTAGCCGTATGGAGTACTTCATATTCCTAAGTCTTTTCAAATTCTAAAGCGATTACGTAGGCCAAGCCCAATTAAAAATAGAAATACAAATGACGAGCTGGCGTAAGCATAGCTATAAAGATAAAAGTTCTCAGGTAATTGCTTTTCAAATAGTACTTGTGCGCCATGCTCTCTGGCTTCCTTTGATATTGATAAAAAAGGAGTTATTGTAGCTATAGATAAAGTTGCAGCCGGCTTGTAAGCACTTTTTATCTCAATATCTGACTTTGAAATTATATACGAATTAAAAAGAAGAAAAGATATAGCGATCAGCAGCAGTGGACGCATTATACTTTGCCCATAGTTACTGATAACAGAATAAATTATATCCATAACTGACTGTATAATATTGAGCCTACCCCATCGTTTAGCTCTAAGTTCATCCGCATGAAAAGCCAGAGCCATATCATGACTCTTATTTTGTTCTGCAAGCTCTTTAAGTCTACATAGGCGTCCAATATCGAGTGTGTCAGTTGCTTTTTTTATTGGAGTAAAAAATATATTTTTGCGATTTAGTGTATATACCATAGAAGTTAAGTCAGTATGGTGGTTTAGCTTCGTACTTCTCAAATCTGGAATACATTTAAAGTGTCCACTAATATTAAAATCTTTTTCAAATACACTTCCTTTGAAAGACAGAGTTATTACTTTCTTTGCATCAAGTTCATCGAAGTCGAAGGTGTCTGTACAGTTTATATACTCAAAATAAACCTCTTTGCATAAGAATTTAGTATTTTTAAAGTGCGTACCGCCAGCAAAAGTTGAATGATCAAAACCTACAACTTCGTGAAATTTAGTACTTGGGAAGTAAGCCAGCATTTCAAAATGCGAACAAGTGAATAGTGTATTTCCTTTAAAATTACAATCACTAAAAACTACTGAATTTTGAAAGTCAGCGCTGTAAAAAGACGCAATACAATTAAACATAATACTATTGAATGAGGCATCTTGGGAAAATATAGCTCTTGAAAAATCAGCTGTTCCATTAAAAGTAGCATTGTCGAATATTGTAGGAATATTAAATTCAGCATTTGAAAAATCAGCTAAATGAGGGAAAGTGTAGTTAACGAATGTTAGATTTGAAAAATCACGTTCTGCATTTGCTTTTAATAAAACTTTATTATTGGGAACGATTTTTAGCAGTTCAGATATTGAGAATTTCACGCCGCTAAAATCAACCCCGATGTCCGGATTGTTCTTTGCCCACTCATTCCAAGCATCTTTCCCCTGAAGCCATAGAGCTACACTAGCTTCCTTACTTAATAAGTTTGGTTTTTTAAATTCCATTTTTAACAATATACCTTAAAGTAAACCCAGCCCTATGTTTTATCATAAGTAAAAAGCTATTTCATTTTTAGTCTTTAGTACACGCAGAGTTAATCCAAAGAAAACCTAAATAATCTTCTTCATAATTATCGTTGCTTAGTTAGTGCTTTAAATCTCTTTTTTAATACCAATTTATTACTAATTAACACTCAAAAATCCACGACCTTTGCGGTATGATAAGCCAATAATTTATATTGATATTCTTGCAAAGAGAGACCACATGGACGCTGCATCAAAAAAGCCTGCAACTAAAAAAGCCGCAAAAAAAACACAAGTCGGGTTTGAAGAGTCCCTTTGGGATGCCGCCAATAAACTGCGCGGGAGTGTTGAATCAGCCGAATATAAGCACATTGTTTTAAGCTTAATCTTTCTTAAATTTATTAGTGATAAATTTGAAGTGCGTAAAAAGGCTATCGTTGCTGAGTACGGTGATGAATACATCGACATGGTCGACTTTTACGCGATGGATAACGTGTTTTATCTCCCAGAAGACGCACGCTGGTCATATATTCAAATCAACGCTAAGCAAGGCGATATTGCCGTTAAAATAGATACCGCGCTGCACGCGGTCGAAAAAAACAATAAATCACTTGCAGGCGCATTGCCCGATAACTACTTTTCACGTTTAGGGCTTGATGCCAGTAAGCTCTCGGCGCTTATCGATACCATTAATAATATCGACACCATTGCCAACCAAAACGAAAAAACAGAAGAAGATTTAGTCGGCCGTGTGTACGAATACTTTTTAGGTAAATTTGCCGCATCTGAAGGCAAAGGCGGGGGCGAGTTCTATACGCCAAAATCAATTGTTACCCTAATAGCCGATATGATCGAACCATTCGAAGGTAAAATTTACGACCCATGTTGTGGCTCGGGCGGTATGTTTGTGCAATCGCTTAAGTTTATTAATAGCCATAATGGCAACCAAAAAAACATATCTATTTACGGGCAAGAGTACACCAACACCACTTATAAACTGGCAAAAATGAACCTAGCTGTGCGTGGTATTTCGGGCAACTTAGGCGATGTAGCGGGCGATACCTTTTTTAAAGATCAACACCCCGACCTAAAAGCCGATTACATTATGGCAAACCCACCGTTTAACCAAAAACAGTGGCGCGCCGATAACGAGCTAGTCGACGATGCCCGCTGGGCAGGTTACCCAACACCGCCTACCGGTAATGCCAACTATGCATGGATCATGCATATGATCTCAAAACTCAGCGAGCATGGCACCGCAGGCTTTGTATTGGCTAATGGCTCAATGAGCTCTAACACCAGTGGCGAGGGCGATATTCGCCAAAAAATAATCGAAAACGATTTAGTCGATTGTATGATAGCCCTACCAGGGCAGTTGTTTTACACCACACAAATTCCGGTGTGTTTGTGGTTTATAAGTAAAGACAAGCGCGGTAATAACGAAAAAGGCATTCTAAAACGTCGCGACCGCCAAGGCGAAACGCTATTTATAGACGCCCGCGAAATGGGCTCTATGGTTAACCGCACCTTAAAAGAACTCACCAACGACGACATAGCTAAAATAACCGAAACCTATCATATATGGCGCGGCGAAGAGCTTGCGACAGATAACGAGCAAGAATATGCGGATGTTGCTGGTTACTGTAAATCAGCCACCCTTGCCGATATAAAAGCGAACGACTACGTACTAACACCCGGTCGTTATGTTGGTGCCGCTGAACTTGCCGATGATGGCATTCCTTTCGAAACTAAAATGACTGAGCTCAGCCAAACCCTTTATAACCAAATGAACCAAAGCGATGAGCTTGATAAAGCCATTCGTAAAAACTTGGAGGCGCTGGGTTATGGGGAGTAAATATCTGATGAAGATAAGAGATATAGCTGAAGTTTTTGATGGCCCACATGCTACGCCAAAGAAAATTGATGTAGGTCCTTATTTTTTAAGTATATCAAGCCTCGTAAATGGTCAATTAGATCTTTCTAAATCTGCCCATCTTAGCGAGGAGCAATTCAAAAAGTGGACTAAAAGGGTAACGCCCCAAGTAGGAGATGTACTCTTTTCATACGAAACTAGGCTTGGTGAAGCCGCATTAATGCCTGCTGGCGTAACTGCTTGTTTAGGAAGGAGAATGGGGTTGCTAAGGCCGGATCAATCTAAAGTTCTCCCAGAATATTTACTATATGCTTACTTGTCACCTGTTTTTCAACAAGAAATAAAAAAACGTACAATTCATGGGGCAACAGTTGAACGAATTTCATTAAGAGAGTTACCAGACTTCGATATCCACATTCCTGAAATAAAAAAGCAACGAAAAGTTATTAATACTTTGAATGCTATTAATAACAAGATAAGTCTAAACAAAAAAAACAACCATACCTTAGAACAAATGGCGCAGGCGCTATTTAAAAGCTGGTTTGTTGATTTTGATCCGGTGTTCGATAACTTACTTGCCAGTGTTGATTTTAACTTAGACAACCTTGAAACTAGTCTGCCTGACGAATTAAAACAAAAAGCACAACGCCGCTTAGTGGCACTGAACAATTTAGAAAATGCAGTAGAATGCAAAGCATCACTCAGTGCGCTCGCTCACGAGTTACAAGTACTCTCAGCAACAAAAGAAGCAACAGAAGAAGCAACAGAAGCAGCAGTTTCAGCCGCTGAAACACCCGTTAAACCAAACTTTAACGCCAACCCTAAAATATTAGCGCAACACGCCAACACCCACGCCCACTTCCCCTGTGAGTTCGAACATAACGAACAACTAGGCTGGATACCAAAAGGCTGGGAAGGGAAATCTTTTAAAGAAGTCATAGATAAATATATTGATAATAGAGGGAAAACGCCTCCACTTGTTAATAATGGCATTCCTTTAATTGAAGTTAAGCATATTCCGGAAAGCAGCAATTTCCCTAGTTTTAAATCAGAAAAACAGTTTTCATTGGAAACTTATAATACGTGGTTTCGTGCTCACGTAGAGGAAAGAGATATATTAATTTCTACGGTAGGTACTATTGGTCGGACTACTTATGTCAAAGATACAAAATTTGGTATAGCACAAAATATATTAGGGCTACGATTTGGTAAGCATGTTAACCCTGAATACATGTTTTATTATATTAAATCACATCGTTTCCAATATGATATGGATGCAAGGTTGATTACAACTGTTCAGGCTAGTATTAAGCGAAAAGATTTAGATACGATTACTATTTTAGTTCCTGACGGCCAAATTCAGAACAGATTTTCAGAAATTATAAATTCAATACTAACTCAACAGTTCTCTAAAAAGCTTGAGTCGGAGCAACTAACTAAACTCCGTGACACTTTGCTACCCAAACTCATCTCTGGTGAATTGCAAATACCCGATGTAACCACTGATGAAGAAGTAGTCGATTAATAACCTTAGCTGAGCGTTTAAAGGCCACAAAAACAAGAATAAGGATGTTTGATGAAATTTACTGAAGCCAAATTAGAACAAGCGGTGGTTGAGCTATTAGGCGAGCAAGGCTACCCGCATTTGTTGGGCGGTGAGCTTACTCGCAATAATAGCGATGTATTAATTAAAGAGGACTTACGTGCTTTTTTAACCAAACGTTACGCTAAAAATAACATTACTACCGGCGAAGTAGACTCAATTATTGCAAAGCTTGAAAAGCTGCCAGCCAGTGACTTATACGAGAGCAATAAAACCTTTTGTAAATGGCTAAGTGATGGCTTTTTACTGACACGCGAGCGCGGCATGGTAGCAGGCAACGCAGCGCAAAAAGATTTGTATATTCAGCTGCTTGATTACGACAACGTTGAACAAGGTATTAAAAGTAGCCTAATAGTAGGGAATGCTATGGCTGCTTTGGATAATGTGAATGAAGCCAGTGTGACTTACCTGCAAGACGATAATATTTATCGCTTTGTTACTCAGTTAGAAATAGAAAGCCCCACAAGTTACGACAATATTGAGCTGCGTATTCCCGATGGCATTTTATATGTAAATGGCTTGCCATTGGTGGTGTTTGAATTTAAAAGCGCAATACGCGAACAAGCCCCAATTTTTGAAGCCTTTGAGCAGTTAACGGTGCGGTACAGGCGCGCTATTCCGCAGTTATTTGTGTTTAATACCCTGTGCGTTATAAGCGATGGCGTAAACAACAAAATGGGTAACTTATTTGCGCCGTACCAGTTTTTTTACTCGTGGGGTAAAGTAACGGGGCAAGAACTAACCGCGCAAGAGGGGATTAACTCGTTACATACCTTATTGCAGGGCTTGTTTGATAAAGCGCGCCTGCGCGATGTTATGCGCAACTTTGTATTCTTCCCTGATTCTGATAATAAAAACGCTGGCAAAAAAGAGATAAAAATTGTACCCCGTTACCCGCAATATTATGCGGCTAATAAGTTGTTCGAAAATATAAAACTGCATTTAAAACCACAAGGTGATGGTAAAGGCGGTACGTACTTTGGCGCAACGGGTTGTGGCAAAAGTTACACCATGCAATTTTTAACACGCTTATTGATGAAAAGCGTTGAACTTAAAAGCCCCACCATAATTTTAATTACCGACCGAACCGATTTAGACGATCAACTTTCGCAGCAGTTTGGTAATGCTAAAACCTACATTGGCGACGACACGGTAAAAACGGTGACTAGCCGTACTCACTTACGTGAGCTACTTGAAGGCCGTAATAGCGGTGGGGTATTTTTAACGACCATTCATAAATTTACCGAAGACACCCAGCTTTTAACTGATCGCACTAACGTTATTTGTATATCTGATGAGGCGCATCGTAGCCAAGTTAATCTTGATCAAAAAATTACTATCACCGAAAAAGGTGTAAAAAAGACCTTTGGTTTTGCTAAATACCTGCACGACTCACTGCCCAATGCTACTTACGTTGGTTTTACCGGCACGCCAGTAGACGCCACGCTAGACGTGTTTGGTGAAGTGGTTGACTCGTACACCATGACTGAGTCGGTTAAAGATGAAATAACCGTACGTATTGTGTACGAAGGCCGCGCCGCCAAAGTTTGTTTAAATAACAGCAAGCTTGCAGAAATTGAAGCCTATTACAAAGAATGCGCCGATGCAGGCAGTAACGAGCTGCAAATAGAAGACAGTAAAAAAGCCACCGCTAACATGAATAGCATTCTAGGCGATCCTGACCGCATTAATGTTTTAGCAAGGGACTTTGTTGAACATTACGAAAAACGCGCTGAAGAAGGCTCTACGGTTGCAGGAAAGGCTATGTTTGTGTGTAGCTCGCGTGGTATTGCCTATCAGCTGTATCAAGAACTAGAAGAACTACGCCCACATTGGTTTGATGTAGTAGATACCGACGACGCTCAAAAACTATCAGATACCGAGCGAAAACGTGCCATTAGCGAAGGCCGTATTGCAGCGCCTTCTGAAAAAGTAAAAATGGTGATGACGCGTGGCAAAGACGACGTTGAACGATTATATAATTTACTTGGCAGTAAAGACGCGCGTAAAGAGCTTGATAAACAATTCAAAAATGCTAACTCGAATTTTAAAATAGCCATAGTGGTAGATATGTGGCTAACCGGTTTTGACGTGCCATTTTTAGATACCATGTACATAGATAAACCACTGCAAAAGCACAGCTTAATACAAACTATTTCACGCGTTAACCGCCAGTTTGAAGGCAAAGACAAAGGCCTTGTGGTTGACTACATTGGTATTAAATCTGAAATGAATAAAGCCCTAGCGCAGTATTTAAAAACAGACGAAACCAACTTTGAAGATATTACTGCCTCGGTTATTGAAGTAAAAAATCACTTAGCGTTACTTGCCCAGTTATTTCATAAATTTGACAGCAGCCCATACTTTACCGGTCAAGCCGTTGCCCAATTAAATTGCTTAAACCACGCCGCTGAGTTTGCACTAATTACCGAAAAGCGCCAAAAGCGTTTTATGGATTTAGTAAAGCGTTTAAAAGCCGCTTACGATGTTTGTTGCGGTAGTGAAAAAATTAACGAAAACGAGCGTAACCACATCCACTTTTACCTCGCTATTCGCTCTATTATTTACAAGCTAACCAAAGGTGAAGCGCCCGATACCGCGCAAATGAACGCCAAAGTACGTGAAATGATAAGCGAAGCCCTGCAAAGCGA
The DNA here is from genome assembly GCF_014164015.1 of Pseudoalteromonas sp. SR41-1. NCBI lineage: Bacteria > Pseudomonadati > Pseudomonadota > Gammaproteobacteria > Alteromonadales > Pseudoalteromonadaceae > Pseudoalteromonas > Pseudoalteromonas sp. SR41-1. Next base: position 77,943 of record NZ_JACJEK010000005.1, on the reverse strand, counting down.
CGGCGTAGAAGAAGTATTTAAACTCGGCAATGAAGATGGCGGCGAAATCGACATTTTTAATGACGACTACATCGCTAAAATAGAAAAAATAAAACTCCCGAATACCAAAATAAAAATACTGCAACAAATGCTAGCTAAAGCCATTGGCGAGCTTAAAAAAGTAAACCAAACCCAAGGCATCGACTTTACTAAACGTTTTGAATCGCTGGTACAGCGCTACAACGAACGAAAAGAAGATGACGTACTGGTAAGTAGCGTATTAGATGACTTTTCAGAAAGCATGGTTGATATGATTTACAGCGTACGCGACGAAATGAACGCCGGCGACGAGCTAGGAATCGATATTGAAGAAAAAGGCTTTTACGACGCGTTAAAAGCACTTGCCGTTAAATACGACTTTGACTACCCCGAAGATAAGCTAATAGAGCTCGCCCAAGCGGTAAAAGTAATTGTAGACGACAAAGTAAAATTTGTTGATTGGAACCACCGCGACGATATTAAATCAGCTTTAAAAGTAGAGCTGATTTTAATACTGGCTAAATTTAAATACCCACCAATCAGCCGCGATGAAGTGTATAAAGAAATATTTGAGCAAGCGCAGAGTTTTAAAGTAAATAGGATAAAAGATAATTAGAGAAACACCATAAGTGTGAATGAGTGGATGTTTTAAAAGTAAAGTTGAATATGTAGCTCATGAGATAACTTATTAAGTGATTCACTAAATATAGTTTGTTAAAACTAGTACAAAAGATAGACCTGTTTTTCAGGCAACAAGACACTTAAAACTTAAATTAAAAGGAATTTGGCTAATGACTAAAAACTACGAAATAACTAAAAGTGGTTTTACTGTAAAAGATACAAAAACAAATCATATTTTAAAGGTAACTTACAAAAATGGTGTTTATCAGGGGGTTGTTACAATGCCTGAGCAAAGTATACAGTTACCCTCATCAGATTGGAAAAAAGGAGAAAACCCTTTTAGTAATGACACTTGTTTTGAGGGAAGGCAAACAGGCTACTCACCACAAGGATACTGGTGGTTCAGCATAAATACGGCACTACCTTTTAGCCAAATTTTGGCTGAGGTTGAAGCATTAAGTAGTACGGGTAGCTTTTTAAAAAAATTATTTATGCCAAAGGTTAAAAATAAAGCAAAGCTACTAGATGTTGTTAAAAAGCAAAATCAAACAGGTTATATGTTTGTAGATATAATTAATGATCTTGGTGAGTCAACAGAAGGCATCATGGCTAGCTCTAAGCTGATTCAGATGACATATGGTTACGCTAGGAGGGCCGCTGCAATGGCCCTTTACCTTCAAGGTTTAATTGAAAAAGATGGGTATGATCACAATTTATCATTTTTTAAAGCCATACAGCTAAAGACTGAACAGTCAGTTGATTTTCAAGAGCAAGCCTTTACTGATGCTATTGAGTACATGCAAACATATAACCCTATTATTACCCGTATGCTAGTAAAAAAAATGGCTATGATAGCTCAAAACTTTGAAGTTCCTGATGAAGAATTAAATGACGGAGAATTGATAAGTATAATTATGGAAACTTATACAAATTAGCTTAATCATTTATTTTTCTTTTTGTTAAATAATTTCAACCAACCTTATAAAAGATAGTAAAGGTTATCCAATGACAAGATCCAAACTACAGCGAATAGCATTTGTTCAACTATCTCCAAATGGTAAGTTGTATCCTATGAAGTGTGATAGGGAGGATCTTGGAAGTGGTGACGATGTAGAAGTTCTAATGTCGGTAGGCTCTGAAAATGAGCGTTATCTTGAGGGAAAAATAATTTCAGTTTCTTATGAAAGATGGAATTGTAGCTGTTATGTAGTTAATCATGTGCGTGAAGTCAGTTATGAAATTGAAAATGAAGGATTTATTAGAACTGTTAATCTAACAGAAAAATCATAAACCTATATAGCGCTAATAAGAGTCAGTAATAGTATATAGGGCAGCTATACAATAATATTATTTATGATGTGGCTTGCATATTAAATAGGATAGCTTTATCTTTTAGCTTAGGATTTCTAAGTTTTAAGGCGTGTATGGCTTTTCTATTTTCTCCCAAGGCTCGGGCATTTTCTGACGAGTCGTTGGAAAGCTACTTGTTACGGGTCGTTTCTGAGAATTTTTTTGACTCGTATGAAGGGTTGAGCTTAGCTATACGAGAAGAGCTACATGATCTTGATTTTGAGGCGCATGGCGCATTCCCGATCGACTTAAAAAGGCTCAATGTTTACCACACCAAGCATAATAGCCACTTTAGAATGCGGGCTTTAGGGCTACTTGAAACATTATTAAATTTACCTCGATACGAGCTACAAAAGTTGGCTTTGCTAAAGTCAGATATTAAGTTCAATTCCTCAGTCGCCATATATAACAATGGCGTAGACATCCCACAAAGATTTATTCGTTACTATACAGAAGATGCCGTTGATTCGATTCCGGTATGCCCACAATGTCTTGCAGAAAAAGCTTACATAAAACAAAGTTGGCATATAAAGTGGGTAAATGCGTGCACTAAACATCAGTGTACTTTGCTCCATAACTGCCCAGAGTGCTGTGCTCCAATTAACTACATAGAAAATGAGTCAATTACTCATTGTTCATGCGGTTTTGAGCTTTCTAGCGCTAGTACCTCATCTGCAAAGACATTAAGTATTGAGCATTTAAATAAATTGCTGGATAAAAGTGAGCGTAATGATAGTAACCCGCTATTTAACAATACGACTCTTACAGAACGCTTTGCTGCGCTTCTTTGGTATCACGAGCGGTATTCTCAAACAGATAATTTTTGTTTAGATGTCGCTGTGGTTTATTTTAGTAAGTGGCCAGCAGTTTTTTACAAAGAGCTTGATGAATTAAGTAAAAATGCAGAAATGAAGCTAATAGATTTGTTTAATAAAACAGAGTTTAAGTTTATTTTTGGTGATGCTATTTTGGCTTGCCCCAGAACTCAAATGCAGAGGGAACTTCACTTTATTTATAGGGCTCTATTAGATTATTTAGTTACTTTGGTTGAGGGTAATCCTAAAGCTAAAAAACCAAACACAGCCGACTTATTGGTAAGCGTATTAGAGGCTGCAACTTTGTTAGGCACTTCAGTAGAGCAGGTTTATAGGTTGTACCAAGATGGTATTTTGCAAACGGCATTTCGTCATAAAATGAACCAGCGAATCAATCCCTATAAGGGTGTGTTTTTTTTAAGGCATGTTATAGAGTACAAAACTAGTTTTGGAAATGATAAAGCTAGAATGTATTTGTCGGCATGGTGAGTATATGCATTTAAAAGAACTGTTAAAAATTACAGACGCCACCGAGCGAGATAGGTTATTACGTCGTGCTTTTTGCCCTTATACGGCAATGATTGATATAACAGGCAGCGAAGCCATTGCTCTGATAATTTTGTTAAACCTGACTTACCGGAAAAACCAAATTGATGACTTACTGGATAAGCAGCTAGCAAAACAGGCTTTAAAAAGTGAAGATCATATTAATAAATGTATTAAGGAAATAGCGTGGTTTCATACTCATAATTTAAAGTACCCTGATATTAGAGTCAGTAAGCAAAATCTAGCTGTAGCGCCTCCACTACTAGACTCTTATGTTTTGAGTAGTGCTAACTATCCTAAAGCCTATGGCTGGTCACATGACTCAGCTAAAGTTAATTTTGCTAAATTATTTGTCAGTTACTTTAAATGGCAAAATCAAGTCAGTTGTCTGGCACAAGTATTAGCTACGAACTCGGATAACTGGAAATCCGCATTTACCTCTCTAGGGTTATCCGTTAAGGCATTTAAAAGCTTATGTGTAACCGTTAAAAATTCATTGCCTGAAGAGGCCATTCCCGATTCTGTTGACCGCTACTCTCGCCAAATTAGAATGCCTTATCATGATGGTTACTTAGCTGTTACGCCTGTAATTAGCCATGTTGTTCAATCAAAAATTCAACAGGCGGCAATTGATAAACGAGCTCGATTTAGCAATGTAGAGTTTACGCGTCCTGCTGCTGTCAGTATGTTAGCTGCTTCCTTAGGTGGGGTTGTTAATGTGCTTAATTACCCTCCTAAGATACGAAGTAAATATCATGGTTTAAGTAACTCACGAGCATTTAAATTAAATAATGGGCAAACAGTATTTAATGTTGAGGCACTATTAAAGCCGGAATTAATTAAAGCTTTAGAAGGTATTATATTTAGTAATAATGCGCTGGCTCTTAAACAGCGTAGACAACAAAAAGTAAAAAACATTAAAGAGCTGAGAAACACGCTTTTAGAATGGTTTTCACCTGTATTTGAATGGCGCTTGGACGTTATTGAGAATGGGCATGACTTAGAACAGTTTGAGAGTGCTTCAGACCGACTAGAGTACAAAATACTATCGCTGCCCGACGACGAACTCCCTTCGCTAACGGTTCCTTTATTTAGGTTACTAAATGAAATGCTTGGCGGTGTGAGCATGACACAAAGGTATGCGTTTCACCCTAAATTAATGAGCCCTTTGAAAGCAGCTTTACAATGGCTCCTTATCAATCTTACAGATCAAAAAAATGAACCGATTGAAGTAGATGAAGAACATTTTCGTTATTTACATTTAAGCGGTATACGTGTGTTTGATGCGCAAGCGTTATCGAACCCTTACTGCTCAGGTATTCCATCTTTAACCGCTGTTTGGGGTATGATTCATAGCTACCAAAGAAAACTTAATGAGGCGCTAGGGACAAATGTACGGTTCACATCTTTTTCTTGGTTTATTAGAGATTATTCTACTATAGCCGGAAAAAAGCTTCCTGAACTTAGCCTTCAAGGCGCTCAGCAAAGTAAGCTTAAGCGACCAGGAATTATTGACGGCAAATACTGTGATTTGATATTTGATTTAATAATACACATTGATGGTTATGAAGATGATTTACAGGCAGTAGATAGTGAGCCTGACATTTTGAAAGCGCATTTTCCATCTAACTTTGCAGGTGGTGTTATGCATCAGCCTGAGCTTAATTCAAATATAAATTGGTGCTGTTTGTATAGTAATGAAAATCAGTTATTTGAAAAGTTAAGGCGACTCCCTTTATCTGGTTGTTGGGTTATGCCAACTGAGCACAAAATACAGGATTTAGATGAGCTACTCTTATTATCAAATAGTTATTCTAAACTAAGCCCATCTATGATGGGGTATATGTTACTCACTGAACCGATGGCTAGAGTTGGATCACTTGAAAGACTGCATTGTTATGCTGAACCAGCAATAGGAGTGGTGAAATACGAAACGGCCATTAGTGTTAGGTTAAAAGGTATTGGTAACTATTTTAATAGCGCTTTTTGGGTGCTAGATGCACAAGAAAAGTTTATGCTAATGAAAAAAGTTTAACCGGAAAATACTTAATGGAACTATGTAATATATTAAAATATGATCGCTCGCTTTATCCTGGTAAAGCTGTGTTTTTTTATAAAACGGCTGACTCTGATTTTGTTCCTCTAGAGGCTGATGTTAATAAAGTTAGAGGCCCTAAATCTGGTTTTACTGAAGCATTCACCCCGCAGTTTTCACCAAAAAACATCTCGCCTCAGGACTTAACGCATAATAATATATTAACTCTAGAAGAGTGTTATGTACCTCCAAATGTGGAACATATATTTTGTCGGTTTTCTTTAAGGGTTCAGGCTAACTCGTTGGCCCCTTCAGGCTGTAGTGATCCAGAGGTTTTTTCTTTATTAAAAGAGCTGGCAGAAACATTTAAAGAGTGTGGTGGTTATAAAGAGTTAGCCACTCGTTATTGCAGAAATATTTTATTAGGTACATGGCTTTGGCGTAATCAAAACACCGGCAACACTCAAATTGAAATTAAAACTAGCAAAGGGAGTTGTTATTTAATCGATAACACCCGTAAGTTAGCTTGGGAAAGTAAGTGGGCTTCTGATGATCTAACAGTATTGGAAGAGCTTAGTAATGAAATTGAGAGCGCATTAACTGATCCCAATGTGTTTTGGAGTGCCGATATAACCGCGAAAATAGAAGCCTCATTTTGCCAAGAAATTTACCCAAGCCAAATTCTAAACGACAAAGTTAAGCAAGGAGAGGCCTCAAAACAGTTTGTAAAAGCTAAATGTGTAGATGGCCGATACGCTGTAAGTTTTAATTCTGTAAAAATAGGTGCGGCGCTTCAGTCAATAGATGATTGGTGGGATGAGGATGCAAGTAAAAGGTTACGAGTGCATGAGTTTGGTGCAGATAAAGAAATAGGCATTGCCCGACGTCTTCCCGATTCTGAGCAAAACTTTTATTCTATTTTTAAAAATACTGAATGGTATTTATCAGCTCTTAAAAATTGCATTACTAATAAAAATGAAAATATAGACCCAGCTATTTATTATTTATTTTCTGTATTGATTAAGGGCGGAATGTTCCAGAAAAAAGCAGAGGCTAAAAAGGCGTAGTTATGCAAAGGTATTACTTCACAGTCAACTTTTTACCAAAACAAGCCAATCTAGCTCTGCTTACTGGCCGTTGTATTTCTATCATGCATGGGTTTATTTTAAAGCATAATATTGAAGGAATGGGAGTTACGTTTCCAGCTTGGTCAGACTCATCAATTGGCAATGTAATTGCTTTTGTTCATAAGGATATGGAGGTTTTAAACAACCTTAAAGAGCAAGCATACTTTGTTGACATGCAAGATTGTGGCTTTTTTAAAATAAGCCAAATTTCAACCGTTCCTGACAGTTGCCAAGAAGTACGTTTTATACGTAATCAGTCGGTAGCAAAAATATTCCAGGTGAAAGTAGGAGAAGATTAAAGCGCCTGCAAAAAAGAGCATTAGCAAGAGGTGAAGATTTTAATCCTAAAAAGCTCGATGCTCCCCGAGAGATTGACATATTTCATAGGGTAGCTATGACTAGTAAGAGTTCACAAGAAGATTATATTCTTCATATTCAAAAGCAAGATGCCGATTGCCAAGCAGAGCCAGTCTTGAGTAATTATGGTTTTTCCTCAAATGAAAAGTTTAAGGGCACGGTTCCTGATTTATCACCTTTAATAGAAAGTAATTAACCTTTATTAATGTCTTCATTATAAGCCGTTGATAACAGAACCCTCTGAGCAAGCATATAAAAATATGGGTAAAATTGAATTTGCTTTTTAATTATATGAATTATATAAATAAGCTTAGCTACTTTTATAGTGATCTGCCGAGTAGGCAGCTGAGAATGGATTTGGATTACATGCGCCATCGAAATAAAGGTGACCTGCCGTATAGGCAGCTGAAGATAAAAACAATCGATTCGATGTTTAAGTTAATGTAATTCTGCCGAAAAGGCAGTGAGTAACAGTTTAAAAACCAGCCTTAAGTTAGAAGGCTGGTTTTTGATTTAAGAAGTCGAAATATATTTAAGATTACAGACTCTATTTTTAGAGAGTATTAAGTTCCCCAATTAATGATATTGGTGATATTGCGCTGTAAGTTCGAAGATTCTAATATCAAGCTACATCAAACAACATCTGAGATTTTTTAATTCAAGCATTATAACCATGGTTGAGGTTGTCTACAGTTTTTTTGATCAACTCCCGTCCGGCAATAGTGTTAACAAACGTCAAAGGCATTTCTGAACTAAATTGCAAAGAGCGTGTATTTAGCCATGTGTTCCACCGTTCAACACTCTCAAAGTAATCAATACAAGCCGATGCCAAATGAGCTAATTCAACGATATTTTCACTTAAGGTTACATTTAAACGTTTATGTTCTTTTATATAGCGTTCGAAAGCTTTTGTATTTGTACCAATCGCCTTAGTAAACGATTGCAGATCCCAGCGTAACTCAAGTCTAAATTTCTCAACACAGTTTATATCTAAGCCACGCTGAATCAATTCAATTTCATCCAAAGGGTTTGAGTTTAAATTAATTGTTCCATCGCTGAGTATCTCTACAAATTTACGATTAGCACTAGGTTGAATATAGCTAGGCATGCACATCTCTAAGCTTGCTAAAGTTATATTTAATATAGCATCTCAAGTAACTGGCTGATAGTCGGTTTAGAGCGAGAAGCAGACAATGAAAAAGTTAAATTTATTCCTGTGTTTTCAGTAGAAATCTAATTTTGTCCAATAACATTATTAAACGCCGTTTTGGGGCAAAATAACATGCTTAATTTCTAGCTGTTTTCATTACTTGTTTACAAACGTAATTATTGGTGAAATTATCATGGTATGTAATATACGCCGTTTTGGTGTGTTATAAACCACCACAATGGTGTTCAATAAGCTGTTATGCCTCTTTGCACCTACCAGCAAAGTTTTTCACTTCTAAATATGAATAAGGATATCAATGAACTTTTTACAATTTGACTTAGGAAACATTAAACGAGGTGAAATCGTCGAAGTTACGCTTACTCGCGGTGCCAATGTTAGGTTAATGACAAGCTCAGAATTTAATAATTATAAAAATGGAAGAAGACACCGTTATATTGGTGGGTTAGCTAAACGTTCTCCAATTAGATTACAGGCGACAAGCTCTGGCCGATGGTATGTTGCCGTTGATATGCAAGGCCTTCAAGGCTCCACTCAAGCTTCCGTAAGAATGCTTCCAGGAATGTTACCTGAAATACAAGAGCGTCCATTATCAGAAGTGCCTAGCTTAGTTAGAGATAATATTCCGCCTCCAATCGAATCTGGTGGTGAAACTCATGATGTATTCATTTCACATGCATCAGAAGATAAAGATGATCTTGTTCGACCGCTAGCAAATGCGTTAATAGCCTTAGGTTTAAATGTATGGTTCGATGAAATGACACTTAGAATTGGTGACAGTCTGAGGCAAAAAATAGATAAAGGTTTAGCTAATAGTCGTGTTGGCTTAGTAGTTTTGTCCCCATCCTTTATCAAAAAAGGTTGGACTAACTATGAACTTGATGGGATTGTCACAAGAACCGTATCTGGTGAACAAGTACTGCTACCAATATGGCATGACATTACCAAGCAACAAGTGGTTGATTTCAGCCCTTCATTAGCTGATAAAGTTGCACGTAGTACTGCAACCCATACGATTGATGAAATTGCCCAAGAAATATCTGAACTCCTAGAGTCTAAGGCATAACAGCAATTAAACAAGGACAAAAAACAGTTGGCTTTTGTTCCTTCGTCACTATTTTAGCCAACAATTTTTTGCCTGTTAATGTGGGCGTTATATGGCTTTAGGAAGAAAATGAAATCTGAGGGAACAACTTTATACTGGAACACACATAGGCGGGCAATCTTCACTATTGCTCTACTTAGTCTAATTCCTTCTAGCTTTATAGGATATGAACATGGCGGCTTACGTGGTTTCCTGTTTTTTGCTGGTGTTAATTGTATATTTTTAATCTCAACTTTAATTCCATTCCGGAAATCACTGAGGTCAAAATATGGTAAAAGCCCATTTTAAGGCCCAGCCAAATAACAAAACAATTAACTACATTCGTTTCACTCATTAGGAAAAAGCCTCGCTGTCACTTCGTGCCAAAGCTCTCGGTTTTTCCCGTTATTGTAAGCGTTATGTGTAAATGGAAGTTAGGTGAATGAATTCTAGTTTTGACCAATATATTTCTAATCTAAATTCAAATAAGGATATTTATCCAAATGAATTATTTGAATTCGCTTCAAATAGTGAGCGATATGAATTAAACCACCCTCAATCTCTTCATGATTCGTGGGTAACATCGATTACTATCGCTGAAAATAGAAATAAAATCCGCCCATTTGAACCATCATTATCTATTGTTTTAAATTTACTCGGTCAGCAACATGATCGTGATATTGTACTTAACTATTTTAATGTTAAGTCATATGAAATCTTGGGTTCTGAAAACCCATTTAATTATGGTGACACATTTCATGGTGATGTATTAACACATGAAATATCTATTGTTGACGGTTTATTCCAACATGTTTTAGAACTTCGTTCAGGCTCTACTTTTAAAGTTATCTTTAGTGAATTCAGCTGTTTGGAGCAAGTTTACACATAACAAGCCAATTAAGCGGGACTGCTAACAGTTTGCTCGGTTCCGCTTCGCTACACATTTTAGCAAACTATTATCAGCCCCTTATTGGGGCGTTATGTGTTTTTTAATATTGGAGATATATTCTTAATGAGATTACTTAGTTTTTTTGTTCTTTTTCTTGCAGGATGTGCATCGACTGAAGAAGGTAGAGATGTCATTTTTGGTAATAAGTTAGTTACGACCTACGAGCATCCAGCATACGGAAATGTTAAAGGTGATGACCCTAGATTGGCTAAAGATAGAGAGTTATGTAGAGAAAAGATATATAAAGATGGGGTATTAGTTGATGGAAAAGTTGTATTTGGGCAGAAAAAATTAAATAAGGTTCTCTCTGATTATAAGTTTAAGTACATAAAAAAAAGTACTAAAGATTACAGAAAAACACCTGAAAATTCAGAAGTCCAAGATATTGCAAAAACCTATGTTAAAAATGAGCCTATCTACATGTCAGAGATACGTAAAAAACAAAAGAATTTTGTAGGTTGTATTCGTATAGAGAAAGGTTACAAACTAATAAAAACTGATTTTATAAATCCTACCACCGGAGTAGTAGAGGAAACAATTAATCATTAACACATACAAGTTGCTAATTACATCGGTGCTATAAACACATAAGTCAATTCAGCAGGACAAAAAACAGTTGGTTTTGCTCCTGCGTCGCTAATTTTAACCAACTATTTTTTGCCTCTGATTGAGGCGTTAAGTTTCTATGGAGTAGCTATTTAGAATGGATGACTTTTTCAAAACTAAGGTCGGATTCACAATTGGTTTGTTAGCGGCAGTTTTCGCCTTCAAACCTCTAGTTGATGCTAATTCAGATCTTGGTTTTATGATTTTTAAAGTAAAAATCACAGTTGAATATGCTTATCTTTTTCTAACTGCATTTCTCGGCTTGGCTGTATATTTTATATCCTTGCAGTTTGCATCTTCTAAACATGTACGCTTATTAGATAAGGTTAGTGATACGTGCTATTCGATTGCACTTGCTACACCTCCAGTATTCATTGCTTTATGGTTTACAACATCGACTCTTGGTTTCTTAGGGAAGTTCGTTAGTCAGATACCTGAAACTATGATCAATTTCTTCGCAGGTGTATTAACTAGTATATTTGCGGCATTCATATATCAATTCCTAATCAAATCAATAAGAGAAAAGTTTTTAGCTGCTGAAAAGGTTCAGGAAAGAAAGGCAGATATAGAACAGCTTGCCCGTGCACAAGAACTTTTTAACTCTGGTATGTTTGATATGTCTGTTTTGGAATCAAGTAAAGTTCTTGAGTCTGTTGTCAGACGATTACTCCTAGCAAAAGGCATAAGTACTCAGCAAGGACATATGCATGAGTTAGTTAAATTATCAGAGAAGCACCGAATTTTGAGCTCGAGAGAGCTTGATATGCTTAATGAAATACGAAAGAAAAGAAATGAATCTGTTCATAAAATGGACGCAATTGACAGCAATACGGCCTCCAGAGTCCTAAACCTTTCTAGAGAGCTGATTCTAAAACTTGATGCAATTTCAACATCTTCAGGCTATGAGTGGCTAGAAAAGAATAGAGAAAAAGTTATCGAACTTTTTAAGACAGGTACATTAGAAAAATGTGAGTTCTCTATTCGAATGCTAAGAGAGGCATGGTGCAACCGAGATGGTGCTATTTGGTTAGAACTGTCTGAATTTTTTGAGGTTGCATTAATACACAAGCCAGAAGCAATAGTGAGAATGTTTGTTGGAGATGAGAAGTTACTTAATAGTTGGTTGGATAGTGCTGAAACTCAGTTGTTCACTGACTTTTTAGGTGGTGATACTCAAAGGCTAACATGCGTTCAGGAAGCTATAGTTTCTTCACTCGAAAGCTATTTAGTTACTGAAAAAATAGCCAACCGCAAAGATATAGCTCAGAAAATATTAGAAGTTATAAGAGACTCCGAAATTCGAGAAATTGACTGAAACTTAACAAGTGACTAAGGTTATGAGTGTCCGCAATTGGCACTTTTGCGAAGTTCGGTTTGAGCGAAAACCAAGTATTAGGATAGGCTGGAATTCAGCCCTATAATCGTAAATACTGAAATTCTACCTATTCTTTATGTACGTACTGACGATAGCGATTTGCCAACGGCAGCCTTAAACACACATAATCCTTAACTTCTATGTCATCGTATGGTTGTATTTTATGTCGGGGAATGGATGCAGGTTATTTTTAAGTGATTGATATGTATATTCGGTGTTTGTCACGCTTTGATTTCAGCGACAAATTTACCCATGTAAGAATCGTTATATTGGCTTGGATCTTAGGATCTAGCCTTTTGAATCTAGGATCTTATTACATTTTCATGTTAGAATTTGCGCAATTTTTTGGCATAGCAAAGTAGCACAGTAATGATCTTAGATGATATTCGCATTGTTTTAGTTAACACGTCACATTCGGGCAATATTGGTTCGGCGGCTCGCGCCATGAAAACCATGGGTTTATCAAAGCTTTATTTAGTTGATCCTGCTTGTGAAATAGACAGCCAAGCAAGTGCTTTAGCTGCAGGCGCAACTGATGTTTTAGGCAATGCAGTTATTGTAGGTACTGTTGAAGAAGCTATCGCTGACTGTACATTAACGATTGGCACAAGTGCGCGTTCTCGTACGCTTTCGTGGCCAATGGTTGAACCACGTGAATGTGGTGAAAAACTCGTTGCTGAAGCGGTAAATGGCCCTGTAGCGCTAGTATTTGGTCGTGAAAACAGTGGCTTAACTAATGAAGAGTTACAGCTTTGTAATTACCACGTATGTATTCCTGCTAATCCAGAGTACAGCTCGCTTAATTTAGCTATGGCCGTACAAACACTTAGTTACGAAACACGCATGGCGTTTTTAAATCAACAACCTAAAAAGGTTGAAGAAGACGATGCTGTTTACCCAAGCTCAAAACAAACAGAACTGTTTTATGAGCACCTTGAAGAGACGCTTTTCAAAACCGGCTTTATTATCAAACAGCACCCTGGTTTAGTTATGACTAAATTACGTCGTTTATTTAACCGAGCTCACCCTGAAGATGCCGAAATGAATATTTTACGCGGTATTCTCACCTCAATTAATAAGTCTATCCCTAAGTAACTTAGGTATAGCTATTAGTTATAAAAACCAATGGGTAAATAACTAGCTAATACTTGACTAAAATACTCAGGTAATTACAATGGCTGTAATACTTGACCAAAGAGGTCAAGTATTGAAAGTTTGTTAACTCTACAATTTAAAAAGTAAGAGTTTATAAATCAAATTTTTATCAAGTGATAATACTTGACTAATTTACTCTGGTAATTAAAATTTGCACTCTTTTGTGCAGGGGGCGTTATGAAGTTAACATCAAAAGGCAGATATGCCGTTACAGCTATGCTGGATGTTGCACTACACACAGGTGTAGGTCCTGTAGCCCTTGCTGATATTTCACAAAGACAAGAAATTTCTTTGTCTTACCTTGAACAATTATTTGCTCGTTTACGTAAAAATGGCCTAGTAAGTTCTGTTCGTGGACCTGGTGGTGGTTATTTACTAGGGCGTGAAGCGAGCGTTATCTCTGTTGGCGATATTATTAGCGCCGTAGACGAATCGGTCGATGCAACACGTTGCCAAGGTGCCGATACCGGCTGTCAGAGTGGTATGCGTTGTTTAACACATAATTTGTGGTCAGACTTAAGCGCACGCATAGAAGAATTTTTGAATAATATTACCCTTGCTGAATTGGTGGAAAAATCAGATGTGAAAGAAATAGCATCGCGCCAAGATAACAGTATCAATAATGCAATTAAGCAGTTGGAAAACATTCAAGTAAGCTGTCAACTTTAAGGTTGACCTGCAGCGGAGAGAGAAATGAAGTTACCGATTTATTTAGATTACGCAGCGACCACGCCTGTTGATGAACGTGTTGCTAAAGAAATGATGCAGTGCCTGACAATGGACGGTAAGTTTGGTAATCCTGCGTCACGCTCACACCGTTTTGGTTGGCAAGCAGAAGAAGCTGTTGACCAAGCGCGTACAGATATTGCTGATTTAATTAATGCAGACCCACGTGAAATTGTTTTCACATCGGGTGCAACAGAATCAAATAACCTTGCTATTAAAGGTGCAGCACAGTTTTACAAGAAAAAAGGTAAGCACGTTATTACCGCTAAAACTGAGCATAAAGCTGTAATCGACACATGTCGTGAGCTTGAGCGCCAAGGTTTTGAAGTAACTTACATGGACGTTGAAGAAAACGGCCTACTTGATTTACAAAAACTTGCCGACACAATGCGTGACGACACAGTACTTGTAAGCATCATGCACGTTAATAACGAGCTAGGTGTGATTCAAGATATCGCGACTATTGGCGAAATGTGTCGCGAACGTAAAATTATGTTCCACGTAGATGCAGCGCAAAGCGCGGGCAAAGTATTAATCGACGTGCAACAGCTTAAAGTTGATTTTATGTCGTTCTCTGCACATAAAGTGTATGGCCCTAAAGGTGTTGGTGCACTTTACGTTCGTCGTAAACCACGTGCTCGCCTTGAAGCGCAAATGCACGGTGGCGGACATGAACGCGGTATGCGCTCTGGTACACTAGCAACTCACCAATTAGTGGGTATGGGTACTGCGTTTAAAATTGCTAAGCAAGATTTCGAAAAAGATCACGCACACATCAGCGCCTTACGTAATCGTTTAATCGACGGCATTATGGCTGATATGGACGAAGTATACTTTAACGGCACACAAGACCAATCAGTACCGGGTATTGTAAACATCAGCTTTAACTTTGTTGAAGGTGAGTCGTTACTTATGGCAGTAAAAGACATTGCAGTATCGTCAGGTTCAGCCTGTACATCTGCAAGCTTAGAGCCTTCTTATGTATTACGTGCACTTGGCCGTAACGACGAATTAGCACATAGCTCAATTCGTTTTAGTATTGGTCGCTTTACTACCGAAGAAGAGATTGATTACACCGTCGAATTAATGAAAAACTCTATCGGTCGCCTACGTGAGATGTCTCCACTTTGGGAGATGCATCAAGAAGGTATTGATTTAGATTCAGTTGAATGGGCTCACCACTAATAGTGTGAGCACATACCCTAGCAGGTAATGAGGATAGAATAATGGCTTATAGTGATAAAGTAATCGACCACGTAGAAAACCCACGTAACGTAGGTACTCTAGATAAGAACGATCCGTCAGTGGCAACGGGTATGGTAGGAGCACCAGCATGTGGTGACGTAATGAAACTGCAAATTAAAGTATCTGCCACTGGCGTTATTGAAGATGCAAAATTCAAAACCTACGGTTGTGGTAGCGCAATTGCTTCTTCTTCACTTGTAACAGAGTGGGTTAAAGGCAAAACGCTAGACGAAGCAGCGACAATTAAAAACACTGATATCAGTGCAGAGCTTGAGTTGCCACCAGTGAAAATTCACTGTTCAATTTTAGCCGAAGACGCAATTCAAGCAGCAATTGCAGACTACAAAAGCAAACAAGCGAAGTAAGAAGAGAAACTCATGGCAGTGACATTGACAGATGCGGCAGCAAACCGCGTACAATCATTTTTAGCAAACCGCGGTAAAGGTTTAGGCCTGCGCGTTGGCATTAAAACGACGGGCTGTTCAGGTCTTGCTTATGTACTTGAGTTTGTTGACGATTTAAACGAAGACGATGAAACTTTTGCGGCTAAAGGTGTCACCTTAATTGTTGACGCTAAAAGCTTAGTTTACATTGACGGCACAGAGCTCGACTACACTAAAGAAGGCTTAAATGAAGGGTTTAAATTTAATAACCCGAATCAAGCAGATGAGTGTGGTTGTGGCGAAAGCTTTACCGTTTAAGCTTTAAATATCTTTGTAGTATAAATAAGCCCTGCCAGTTAATGTAGGGCTTTGTTATTTCTGAATATTATTGGTTGAAGTTATGCGTTACTTTGAATTATTTGCAGTCCCCGTTGATTACAATATTGATTTAGCAACGGTTAACAAGCACTACTTGGAATTACAGCGTACTGTACATCCCGATCGCCACGCGAATGCGAGCAGCCGCGATAAGTTAATGGCTGTGCAAAGCACTGCCGAAATTAACGATGCGCTACAAACATTAAAGCACCCAGTAAAACGTGCTGAATATATGTTGAGCGAGCTAGGCGTTGATATTCGTGCAGAGCAGCAAACCTTGCAAGATCCAATGTTTTTAATGCAGCAAATGGAACTTCGCGAAGAACTTGAAGAGCTAACATCAGCTAGCGATCCTGATACCGCCATTGCAAATTTTGAAAAACAAATTAAGCAATTAAACGCGCAATACAGTACACAACTTGCTGAGCAATTAGCAAGTAATGATGAGCAGCAATATCAACTTGCCGCAGATAATATTCGTAAACTGAAGTTTGTTTATAAGTTACGTGAAGAACTAGAGCGTATCGAAGACAGTTTATTTGACGATTAATTACTTGCTGCAAAGCGAGCAACACGAGTTTAAAGAGCATTATGGCATTATTGCAAATTGCTGAGCCGGGGCAAAGCGCGGCACCACACGAACATAAACTAGCAATTGGTATTGACCTTGGTACAACTAATTCATTAGTTGCAACAGTGCAAAGCGGCGAAGCCCGCACGTTAACTGATGATCTTGGCGCGGCTATGTTACCGTCGGTTGTTCGTTATCAAGCAGGCGGTATTACTGTTGGCGCAGAAGCTGCACAAGCAGCAACGCAAGACCCTGCTAACACACTTATTTCGGTTAAGCGTTTTTTAGGTAAAACTCAGGCTGAAATAGAGCAAAGTTATGGGCAACTACCGTATGAATTTTGTGAGCACAATGGTGCGCTAGCAATAGAAACTGCGGCAGGTAAAATTAGTCCAATTAAAGCATCAAGCCATATTTTAGCTGCATTAAAAGCACGAGCTGAGCAAAGTTTTGGCAACCAAGAAATTTTAGGGGCTGTAATCACAGTACCAGCGTACTTTGATGACGCACAGCGCCAAAGTACTAAAGATGCCGCAGAGCTTGCTGGTATTAACGTACTACGTTTATTAAATGAACCAACAGCAGCAGCAGTCGCTTATGGTTTAGACTCTGGCCAAGAAGGTATTATTGCTGTTTATGATTTAGGCGGTGGTACGTTCGATATATCAGTACTTAGATTACACCAAGGTGTGTTTGAAGTAATGGCAACCGGTGGCGACTCTAGCCTCGGCGGCGATGACTTTGATTCGCTCCTTGTTGATTACTTTAAGCAGCAAACAGGTGTGTCAGCATTATCACCTTCAGTTTTACGTTTATTTATCAATAAAGCAAAAGCGTGTAAAGAAGCATTAAGCCAATACGCTAAAGTAAACGTGGGCCTTGAGTTTGACGATCAAAAATACACCGTTGAAGTAACGCGCGAAACGTTTGATGAAATGGCTATGCCACTAATTAAAAAAACGCTGCGCTCGTGTCGTCGTGCTGTAAAAGATGCTGGCATTGAAAATGAAGAAGTGCTGCAAGTTATTATGGTAGGCGGTTCAACCCGTATGCCATTGGTACGTAGCCAAGTACAAAGCTTTTTTGATAAAGAGCCGCTAACTTCAATCGATCCTGATCGTGTTGTAGCCTTAGGTGCCGCGCTTCAAGCCGACGTGTTAATTGGCAATAAGCCCGATTCTGACATGTTATTGCTTGATGTATTACCGTTATCGCTAGGCCTTGAAACGATGGGTGGTTTGGTTGAAAAAATCATTCCGCGTAATACAACGATTCCGGTAGCACGCGCACAAGAATTTACAACGTTTAAAGACGGTCAAACAGCCATGTCATTACATGTGCTGCAAGGTGAGCGTGAGCTTGTTGATGATTGTCGATCGCTTGCTAAGTTTAGCTTAAAAGGTATTCCACCAATGGCGGCAGGCGCTGCGCATATTCGTGTAACCTTTAAAGTTGATGCTGATGGCCTATTAAGTGTTTCAGCTATGGAAAAATCAACAGGTGTACAAGCTGAGATTCAAGTTAAGCCTTCGTTTGGTTTATCTGATGACCAAGTAGCTAACATGCTAAAAGAATCAATGAGCAACGCTAAAGGCGACATGCAAGCGCGTATGCTTAAAGAGCAACAAGTAGAAGCGTTGCGTGTTATAGAAGCGCTTAACGCATCACTTGAAGCCGATGGTGCATTACTTGACGATATGCAACTAGCTAACTTACGCGCTGAAATTGCAGAACTGGTAAAAGTGCGCGAAAATGCACAAGAGCCTGGCGAAATTAAAGCAGCTATCGAAAAAGTCGATAATGCGAGTAGCGACTTTGCATCGCGTAGAATGGATGCATCAATTAAAAAGGCCCTTACAGGGCAGTCAGTAGACAACATTTAAGAGAGATTAGAATGCCACAAATTGTTTTTCTTCCACATCCTGAATTATGTCCTGACGGCGCTGCAATTGAAGCTCCTACAGGTCAAACGGTACTCGACGCTGCGCTTAAAAATGGTATTAGCATTGCGCATGCTTGTGAAAAGTCTTGTGCATGTACTACGTGTCACTTAGTGATTCGTGAAGGATTTGACTCACTTGAAGAAAGTGATGAGCTAGAAGACGACATGCTGGATAAAGCATGGGGCTTAGAGCCTGAGTCACGCCTTGGTTGCCAAGCAATTATAAGAGATGAAGACCTAGTGGTTGAAATACCTAAGTACAATCTCAATATCGTTAATGAAGAGCACTAGTTTTTAACGATGTATATATTAAAAGCCGCTGTTTGATATAGCGGCTTTTTTGTTTGTGAATTGTAGGCGTGACAAGCAAAGCTCGTATGTTATTTTGTAGACGCAAAGCTTGCTGGCGTTATGTGTTTTAACTCTAGGTTATAAATATAGAAGCTGCGCTTCTCACGTGAGCAAAGATCCTAAAATGTTAGCCTTGGCTCTATGCCACGCATTAAAAGCTAACACCTTAAAACGTAATTTTGGAGGTTTATTTTGAGTAATCTTATTTTTTCTGACTCATTTATTAACGGCGAATTTTATAAAACCGATACGCGCTTTAGCGTTAACGATCCCGCTACCGAAAAAAGTATTGTTGAAGTAAGTGATATTGACGAGCAGGGTGTAAATAGCGCAATAAACGCAGCTCAAGGGGCTTTTGTTAAGTTAAAAACGACAAATGCCACTGAGCGAAGCGAAACCTTGATGCGCTGGTATGAGCTAGTAATAAAACACAAGCAAACACTTGCAGAGCTAATGACCAAAGAGCAAGGCAAGCCACTCAAAGAATCTCTTGGTGAGATTGATTACGGTGCAGGTTTTATCAAATGGTTTGCAGAAGAAGCCAAACGTAGTTACGGAGATGTAATTCCGCCAACAGATGACTCGCATCGTTTAACTAGCTTTAAGCAGCCTGTCGGTGTTGTAGCTGGTATAACGCCGTGGAACTTTCCTATTGCTATGGTTACTCGTAAAGTAGCGCCAGCTTACGCTGCGGGCTGTAGCTTTATACTTAAACCTTCTGAACACACGCCACTTTGTGCTATCGCACTTGCTCATCTAGCCGATCAAGCTGGTTTTGTTAAAGGTGCATTTAATGTACTGGTTTCTCAAGATGCCAAAACAGTAGGTAAAATGTTGACTGACTCAGAAGTCGTGCGTAAGTTTACATTTACCGGTTCTACCGGTGTTGGTAAGCAGTTGCTATCGCAATGTGCAGACACAATTAAACGCACCTCGATGGAGCTTGGCGGTAATGCACCTTTTATTATTTTTGATAATGCCGACTTAGATGAAGCTATTGAAGGGCTAATGGCGGCTAAATTTAGAAATAGTGGGCAGGCATGTGTTGCTGCAAACCGTATTTTTATACAACGTAATATTCTCGATAAAGTACTGTCAAAAATCACGCCTAAGATTGCAGCATTAAAAGTGGCAAATGGTTTTGAAGACGATGTTGATATTGGTCCGCTTATTTACCCTAAAGCCAAAGAGAAAGTACAGCAGTTAGTACAAGACGCACTCGATAAGGGTGCGACGCTGATTGGCGATAATAGTGACTTAGGTGGCAGCTTTCAAAATCCATTAATAGTAAACAATGTCACCACAGAAATGGATATTTACCACGAAGAGGTATTTGGTCCGGTATTGACGGTTATTCCTTTTGATGAAGAGAGTGAAGTGCTTGCGCTTGCTAACGATGTACCATTTGGCCTAGCAGCCTATTTTTACAGCCAAAACATTAAGCAAGTCTACCGAGTGAGTGAAGGGCTTGAATTTGGTATGGTCGGCGTAAATGAAGGTGTTATATCAAACCCAGTAGCGCCATTTGGTGGTGTTAAGCAATCTGGTTTAGGCCGAGAAGGCGGTCATCAAGGGCTTGATGAGTACTTAGAAGAAAAGTACGTGTGTATTAAAATATAACGCCCGTTAAGTTTATGAGCGCGAATTTACTTCGCGCTTTTTTATGACGTTAATATGGCAGATATATGAACTTTATCTTTTACTGTTGCTACACAAAGCACTAAATGCTACCTTTGGAGCCATATTTTTTGTTAATAAAACAACATAAAAAAACTAATAAAAGGTAAAAGGATTTCTATAAGTAGAAATAACCCCGTGTGTAAATGCCACCGTAAGGTGGCATTTTTTTGTTTGAATAGTTATAGACTGTCGTAACACCCAGCATAAACATTTAAACAATTTATCGAATTAAATCACTCTACAACGTTGTTAAAAATTATTATTTAGAACAACCAGATACAAAAATTTTGTCTGGTTTTAGCGCAATTTTCTTATCGTTAAATGTTAAATAGACCCATTTAAATAAAGGTATTACTTTATAGGTGTGTAACCGGGTAAGTTATCAAAATCTATCTCATCTAACTGCTCAGGATCTGCATACTCGTTGATATAATTTTTATAAACCTCTGACTCAATAAAAATAGCAAAAATATCACCATCAAGATGGTTTTTAGCAACCATTGACCCTAAAATAAATAAACACTCACTGACCGGTTTTGCTTTTTTGTAGGGCCTATCTACTGCAGATAGCGCTTCAAAAATATCCGTAATAGCCATTAACCTTGCAGGCACCGACATTTGCTCTTTGGTTAAACCTCTTGGGTAACCAGTACCATCAAGTTTTTCATGATGACCTAAAGCATATTCAGTAACATTGCTTAAGTGTTTAGGGAACGGCAGGGCATCTAAAATATTTTTAGTTACATCCATATGGCGCTTCATTACTTCACGTTCGGCTTCGGTTAGCGTGCCTCTTCGTATTGTTAAGTTTTCAACTTCATCAGCTGAGAGCAATGGTGTATTAATATCATTAATAACGAGTTGGTATTTGTTTGCAATGCGTTCAATGTGCTCAAGTTCTGCATCACCTAAAAACTCGCCCCCTACATTAACACGCTGTAATAATGCACGGTCTAATGCCAACTGTTTAAGCTCGGTATCAAGTAGGCGTTCAAATTGTTGAACTTCGATAGGTTTTTGCAGCTTCATCGCACAGATGATCTTTTGCTGATACGCTATTTTTAAATCTCGGCTAATTATTTCAAATTTAGCATCTACATATTTTATTCGATCAAAAATAGTTTCTAGTTTTGTCGACTTTTCCATGATGTGATCGGGGGTCGCTATTTTCCCACAGTCATGTAACCAGCCAGCTATATCAAGCTCATGTCGGTCAGCTTCAGTCATCGAAAATGAAGCCAAAGGACCTTTATTTATATCATTAACGGCATCAGCTAGCATTAACGTGAGTGCTGGCACTCGTTTACAATGGCCACCGGTATGAGGAGACTTTTCATCTATTGCCATCGCAATTGTTTCAGCAAAGGTCGAAAAGAGATCTTCCATTCCCTTAATTAGTGTTGAGTTAGTTAGCGAAATAGCGCCTAAAGAGGCAAAAGATCGAATTAGAGTGACGAGCTCTTCACTAAAAGGAATGTTTTTATTTTGCGCATCTTTTACATTTATAAGCTGGATTACGCCAATAATGTCATCTTCATGATCTTTTAAAGGAATTGTTAGCATGGACTCAGAGCGATAACCCGTGCGTGCATCCATTTTGCGTGCAGCGCTCATATCAAAAGGCAAGGCATCATACACGTCAGGAATGTTAATCACTTCCCCTGTATTAACAGAATGCGCAACAATAGCAGTGTCATTTGGTTTGCCATCAATAAAAAGATCTATATTAGGAAAATCAACAGGACCACCTAACGTGCCACCTAAATAAAGATTTAATGACTTGTTTATTACCGTTTCAAACTTGAGTTGTTTGTTTGGGGTAATAGAGTAAATGCTGCCAGCATCAGAATGTGCTATCGACATTACAACTTGCAGTATTTCATCAAGTAACTTAGACGAGTTTTTTTCGGTTGTTAGTCTAATGCTAATATCGATAAAGTGCTGAAGATTTGTTTTGTCTTTAATGTGCTGTCGCATATGTTTACTACTTTTGAGTATGTTTGAAGGCACCATTCCAATCCTTAGCTAGTGTTTGCAAATCAGTGCCCTTAATACGTTCAATAAAAATGGCATAAATGTTGGGGCTAAATACGGTTGTACTGCGTAGTTCTTTAAATAAGCTAAGTGCTTGTGGCCAGTTTTTATTATAAAAAAGCGTCATGGCCTGCTGCGACTTTTTAACTTCATTTAACTGCTCTTCATCGAGCTTATCTGTAAAGTTTATAGGTTCAAACAACTGTACAGCGGCTGTTTTACCAACAACTTGCACTTTATCTATTAAACGAAATGAAATATGAGGGCATTTTTTCATCGTCTCTTCTGTAACAAGAATAGCTACGCCATAAAATTTGGTCAAGCTTTCTACTCGAGCACCTAAATTAACAGTATCACCAAGAACTGTATAGGCTTTACGATAAACCGAACCCATATCACCTACATTCATGTCGCCAGTACTTAAACCGATACCTATTTTTATTGCAGGCTGGTTGTTTTCTGCAAATAACTGATTTATTTTCGTTAACCCGTTGATCATAGACATCGCGGCTTCAACACCATGGCGAGCGTGGTTTTCATCTTTCAGTGGGGCATTCCAAAATGCCATCACCATATCGCCTACGTACTTATCAATAGTTCCGTGATGATCAAATATGATTTTGGTAATAGCTGTAAGATATTCGTTTAAATATTCACTTAACTGATGAGGCGACATACTTTCTGATAGTGAAGTGAAACTACGAATGTCGGCAAACAACACCGTCATATTTTTTCGCTCACTTTTTTGAGATAAACTTTTACCTTGAAGTATCATTTGGTTTATTCGCTCAGGAGGAACATATTGGTCAAACATAGATTTTATTTTTCGGCTGTGTTTCATTTCAGCGATAGAGCCTACAATGATGTAATAACCGGCTAATATAATGATAAGTAAAAGAGGCATTAATAAAGGTAAACTAATTTTTTGTACTGACCATAAATAAACGTTTAAAAATATAACGACACTTGTGACTGTAAGAGACAAAACAATAATAAAACGTGCGCTCTTAGCGTGGCTAAAAAACGACAGTACGCAACCCGTCAATGCAATGATGAGTAAGCTTGCTCCCTGTGACCAATTAGGTTTAGATGGCAGTAGCTCTGGGTGCATTAACCCTTCAAATATATTGGCATGAACCTCCACACCCGGGTATTGCAAACCAACAGGTGTTGATCTTAAATCAGCAAGCCCTACGGCGGAAGTACCAATAAAGGCTACTGTGCCTTCTAATTCATCTAAACCAATTTTTTTGGTCAAAATATCGGTAGCCGAATAATAGGGGAAGCTATGCGCACGCCCTTTGTAAGGAATTAATATTTGCCCATACTCATCAGTTTGAATCCACTTATCTTGAAACTTTATACCTTCGAATAAGGTTATACCATCTAACCTATTGGAACGGGTTTCTATGTTTTCAGCAAGGGTATAAAGTCGAGCAACTTCAAGTGCTAAAGAAGGATAAAGCTTATCGCCAACTCGATTTATAAGAGCTGCTTTACGTATAAAGCCATCTTCGTCGATATGTGCATTAATAAAGCCGGTGCCCGTTGCAGCATTTTGTAACTGTGGAATATTTACAATAGCACCAGGAAACTGGTTTATTTGTGAATTAGTGTGCTCTTCGCTTGCCCATACAACACTGTTTTTAGCTGGCAAGTTTTGATTAGTCAGTTGTTCATCAATTAGTAAAAAACCAAGAACAGTATCATTTTTAGATAATGCGCTTGCTAGTTTTGTGTCTGCATCGACTTGTTTAGTAATTTCAGCAAAGGGGATGGTGTACTTTTTTGATAAATCAGGAATTTCAGACATAATTTTTGTAACAGGGTTTTCTTCCTGTTCAGAAAAAAATATATCGAATGCAATAACAATAACACCTGCATCACTAAGCTTTGTAACAAGGTCTGCTAATTTTGAGCGACTCCAAGGAAAGCGTCCTTGTTCTTGCATGCTCTTTTCATCGATATCAATTATTACAACGGTTTCATCGATGCGTCTAGGCGTCTCTGAAAGCGTCAGTAATAATCGAGAGTCGTATATTATACCTTCTACACGGTTAACTAACTTTGCAAGCGACCCAGTTGAAAATAACTCTATTGATGCAATTATTAACGTAATAACAGCGCCAATAAAAAAGTGCTTTGAGGTAATGGGTTTTAAGAAGCTAATGAGTAACGCTCCTTGATAGACTAAAAATCAAAAACTCGTCCTTCTCGGCCGCATTCTATTTTTACCTGTTGAGCGTACTGCGTGTGTAAATATTTTTCTATAGCCAACAACTGTTCATCGGTTCTTGATGGATCGTGGCTAATAATAATCACATTTTTAATACTCGCTTTTATAGCAAGCTCAGCAACCTGATCTATGGTGCTATGACCCCAACCATGCTTAAGAGGCAAGTCTGCATCTATAAATTGAGCATCGTGAATTAGTAAATCAGCGCCTTCAATAAAATTACTCCATTCGCAAATACTTGTGTTTAGCTTGTCTGGTGGGTTTAGCTCATTGTCGGTAACGTAAGCTATCTTTTTTTCATCTGCTTTAATGCAATAAGCAGTACCGCCACCAGGGTGATTCAGTGGAGCAGTCGAAACCAAAAAACCGTTAAGTGTAAATTGCTTTTGAGACGATAAATCAGTATTAAGCGTAATATTGGCAGGTAAATCCTGATAACACACAGGAAAGTACGAACCACTCATTTGCTTTAATATGGCATCTTGGCTTTTTTTATCATCAACGTTGCCAGCTACAATGGTTATATTGCGGTTGGGCTGGTAGATAGGTTTAAAAAAAGGAAACCCTTGAATATGATCCCAATGATTGTGCGTTAGCAAAATATTGATAGGACTTTGTGTTTCTAGTAAACGTGTACCAAGTTCTACAATACCGGTACCAGAGTCTAAAATAAGATCTTTACCGTTGTTTTGTTCAATGTACACACATGAGGTATTTCCCCCAAAAATGTGTGTATTACTTCCAGCTGAAGGCATCGAGCCTCTAACACCAAAAAATTCAACTTTCATAATTTAAGGCTAAGCTCCATCTGCTTCAAAATTGAATTTAGAAATACTAACATTGTTAGAGTTAGTGTCATTACAAGTGCTACTTACAACAACTTGGGTATCATTTTGCAGAATGATTGAAGTAAACACATGCGTACTGACACATTGGCTTGCTTCATAAAATCCTACACCACTGGCTCCAAACGTATTATCTAAAGTACCGTCAGTTAAAATGCGCGCTAACATTCCTTTATTGTTAGCCTTGCCTGCTAAAATAAGTTGATTGCTGCTATCTAGCGCTGCACCACTTAGCTCAGTGTTACCGGTTGAGGCCAAAGTATATTCGCCGACACCGTTTACGGCAAAGCTAGTATCAAGCGTACCCGTAACAAGCAACCTAATAACATTGGCTTTATTTGGCGAATCAATAAGGTTTGCTATTAAATATAACTTACCCGTTGTGTCAGTTAAAATCTGCACTATTTTATTGTCGGTATCTGTAGTTTCCTCACCTACATATTTAAAGATTTCAGTACCGTTTGAGCTCAACTTCAATGCGATTAGCTTTGAAGTGCCACTTAATACTGACTTACCACCAATGAAAATATCTGCATTGTCGGTATGTACGCGGTTATAGTACTCAAAAGCTGAGCCTATGATACTTCCGCCAGTGCCAAAGTTAGGCTCAAGGGTACCTTCTGGCGTCAACATTATAACGATTGGGCTAGGAGTGCCACTTATTACGATTGACCCAACAGTAATAATGTTACCGCTATTATCAAGTGCAATACCTGTCAGGTTTACCAATTCTGCGCCACTGACAGAAGTTGTATATACACCATCTGTTGCAAATGAAGTGTCTAAATTACCAGACTGATCAACTTTAGCTACAAAGCCCGCTTCACCATTTTCACTATTTTTAGAGCCTGTAATAACTAAATTGCCTTCGCTTTGCTCGGTTAAAGCAACACGCGACTTACTCAAATCTATGGCGATTTCTTTATGGCCACTTTCGCTAAAGCTAGTATCGATATCACCCGCACTCGTAAAACGTGTTAATACTAACTTAGTAACTGAGTCCGATTTAGCCGTTGATGCAAGAATGTACTTACCAACATTAGGGCCATTGCTAAGTTGTAAAACGTTCATTGATTCATCGTTAGTCGCATCTACTAAATTATTAAAGGTAGAGTAACCACTGGTTTCAAAGTTACTAAATAATGTGGCTTGACTATCTATTGCTGCAATAAACGGTTTTGTACTTGAATCATCATTAACACCAGCTACCCAAATAGTGTCATTAGGGTCGATAGCTAAAGTGTTGGCAAATTGCTTACCACTTATACCATCAATTATATTAATGCCGGAGGTGCCATAGGCACTATCTAAAGTACCTTGATTATTAATCCGTGCTGAAAATAATTTTTCTGAGGCTGATACGCCAGTCGTCCCCGACAAACTAATGCCATTGTTACTAGGCTCGTGTTTAATACCTGTAATTTTAGCGCCGCCATTGCCATTTCCACCATTACCATCAATATCATAAATTGCTATACCAGCATTACCAAAGGTGGTGATCAGCTCCCCATCTTTATTAATAGCTAATACTACCGCTTCTTTTTCACCGCTGGTTCTTGTTACATATCCACCTGCGAAGGCAGTAAATTCAGAATCAATAACTCCGCCTACAGCAAAAAGTTCGTCGTCTTTATTATTATCTGATATATCAATTATTAGTGCTGCGCCACCATTAAAGTTATTGTCATTATCGCCATCAGATTTTAAATAACGAATTAGAGAGTCTTTTGTTCCCTCTGCACTGGTAACAGTCCCTACAACTAAGTAGTCGGATTTATCAAAGTTCTTAATTGCAAAGCCTTCATCATCTCGATTAGCGCCGCTAACATCGACAATAGCTGGAGTAGAATTCTCAAAATCTAGATCTGATTTTTTGTAATGTATCCATAGGCTATCGTTTTGAGTCCCATCAAAGTGTTTACCTACAGCCAGTATTTTATCGTCATCAATTTCAAGGTCATTAATAACGGTAGTACTATTAAGCGTTGTACACTGAATACCTGCGCCACTTTCACCGTCGTCATCATCATCGTCATCATCCGAACCAGTGCTAAACGTTCCAGCGAGATCCATTTTAAGTATACAAGCTTCATTATGGGTGCCATCAAAACTCGAATAGGCAATGAAAAGATCTGTACCGTCAGAAATAATAGCTGTGGCTTCCTCATCTTGATCTAAATCGAGTATTTTAGTGCCGGTGTTATTAAAGGCAGTATTTATATCACCATTATTTGAGTAAGAGACAATAAGAAGGTCTTTATCAGCATTGTTGGTAAAACCAACAAAATATAGGTTGCCATTAAGCTCAATACTGTCTTTAAACTCACCACCAGAAAAAATGTTCGAAAGATCAAGCTCTCCTGTAATTGGGCGGCCAAATGTCACATCTTCAGTTGGAATAAGAAGTTCAACTTCATCAGTAATATTAACGGTTATGTTAACGTTTGAACTTTCATTAGGTGTGCCATCATCAGTTATAGTCACATTTAAGATATATTGATTAGTTGTTTCAAAATCAAATGGGCTTTCACCTACGGTTGATAAAACACCAGAGCTACTATTAATTTCAAATGAAGCAGTGTCACCGCCAGTTAAACTATAAGTTAAGGTCTGGTTCTCAATATCTGACGCGCTAACAGTCCCAATGATGTCGCCATCTGTAGCATTTTCACTAATACTAAAACTTTGAACCGATGCTACAGGTGCATCGTTAACCTCAGTTATGGTAATAGCGACTGTGGCTGTATTGGTTCCACCATTATTATCACTTACAGTATAAGTTACCGTGGCGAGTCCATTGGTATTCGCAGCTGGGGTATATTGAATTTGATCGCCAACTACTGAGGCTGAGCCAATATCAGCTGAGGCTGAAGAGATCACCAAGCTGTCTCCATCAGA
Organism: Pseudoalteromonas sp. SR41-1; assembly: GCF_014164015.1. NCBI lineage: Bacteria > Pseudomonadati > Pseudomonadota > Gammaproteobacteria > Alteromonadales > Pseudoalteromonadaceae > Pseudoalteromonas > Pseudoalteromonas sp. SR41-1. The sequence continues at coordinate 49,448 of NZ_JACJEK010000005.1, read as the reverse complement.
GTCAGTATCATTTGCTAATACGTTTATCAGTATTGGTGCTGCATCTTCAGCCATAGTTGCAGTATCGTTATTAGCAACAGGTGCATCATTCACGGCAGTTATCGTAACGGCGACTGTGGCTGTATTGGTTCCACCATTATTATCACTTACAGTATAAGTTACCGTGGCGAGTCCATTGGTATTCGCAGCTGGGGTATATTGAATTTGATTGCCAACTACTGAGGCTGAGCCAATATCAGCTGAGACTGCGCTTATGGTAAGGCTGTCGCCATCTTCATCTGAGTCATTGGCTAATACGTTTATCAGTATTGGCGCTGCATTTTCAGCCATAGTAGCGGTATCGTTATTGGCAACAGGTACATCATTCACGGCAGTTATCGTAATAGCGACCGTGGCAGTATTTGTTCCACCATTATTATCACTAACGGTATAACTAACTGTTGCTAAGCCGTTGTTGTCTGCTGCCGGTGTGTATTGAATTTGATTGCCAACTACTGAGACTGAGCCAATATCAGCCGATGCTGCGCTTATGACAAGGCTGTCGCCGTCTTCATCTGAGTCATTGGCTAATACGTTTATCAGTATTGGTGCTGCATCTTCAGCCATAGTAGCAGTATCGTTGTTGGCAACAGGTGTATCGTTCACTGCCGTTATAGTAATAGTGACCGTGGTATTATCTGTTCCACCATTATTATCACTAACAGTATAAGTTATCGTGGCGAGTCCATTAGTATTCGCAGCTGGGGTGTATTGAATTTGATTGCCAACGACCAAGGCTGAGCCAATATCAGCTGATGCTGCGCTTATGGCAAGGCTGTCGCCATCTTCATCTGAGTCATTGGCTAATGCGTTTATCAGTATTGGCGCTGCATCTTCATCCATCGTTGCTGTGTCAGTATTTGCTATTGGAGCATCGTTTACAGGTGTAATAGTGATAGTTAACGTTGTTGTACTGGCACCACCGCTGCTATCGCTTACAGTATAAGTAACTGTTGCTACGCCGTTGTCGTCGGCTGCCGGTGTATATTGAATTTGATTGCCAACCACTGATACAGAGCCAATATCAGCTGATGCTGCGCTTATGGCAAGGCTGTCGCCATCCACGTCTGAGTCATTTGCTAATACATTTATTAGTATTGGCGCTGCATCTTCATCTATTGTAGCTGAGTCTGTGTTTGCTATTGGAGCATCGTTTACGGGAGTAATAGTAATTGTTAAGTTAGTAGTTGCAGTACCGCCGTTCCCATCATTTATTGTGTAGTTAATAATTGCTGTTCCATTTGTATTAGCAGTAGGCGTATATTGGATTTTATTATCAACAACAGATGCAGAACCTATATCTGCAGTAGCAGCTGTTATCACAAGAGTATCGCCATCAATGTCGGAGTCGTTAGCTAATACGTTAACTAATAACGCAGGAGCATCTTCGTTCATCGTTACTGAATCAGCATTTGCAGTAGGGGCATCATTAACAGGTGTAATGGTAATCGTCACACTTGCTGTTCTGTCGTTTATACCTTCATTACCAGTGCTATAACCATCAGTAATGGTGTAAGTTAGTACTATCTCACCTGAAAAATTTGCTGGTGGAGTAAACTGTATTTTTCCGGCGACAATAGTCGCTTCACCAGCAGTATTTTCTATATTAGAAATAGTAATTGTATCGCCATCTGCATCAGTGTCGTTAGCTAGCACATCTAATAAAGATGCAGAGCTGTCTTCGTCTAACGTATATTGATCGTCATTGGCTTCTGGAAAAGTATTAACGCCGCTTTCACTTAAGGTTACTTGAGCTGTTGCAGTTAAGCCTTGCTCATTTGAAATTGAATAGGTAAAGCTATCTACACCAATAAAACCTAAGTCTGGCTGATAGGTAAACGAGCCATCAGCATTTAATGTAAGTTCGCCATTTTGAGTTGCATTAATTGCCGTGGTATTAACCGATAAATCACCAGCCTCAATATTAAAGTCGTTAATTAACAAGCCATTTTGTACTGTTACTTCAAATAGTTTATTTTTGCTAAATTGATAGGCATCATTTTGTGCAACAGGGTTATCGGGTTCGCTGTTTATTACTAAAGTTACTGTGGCTGTAGAGGTTGCACCTAATGAGTCTATAGCTTGATATTGAAATTGATCAACACCATTAAAGTTAGCATCCGGCACATAACTAAAGCTGCCATCAGTTGCTAATAATAGTTGGCCATGTGTGGGTGCCACCATAAACGTTTCATCAACTGAAAAACTGTCATTATTTGGGTCAGTATCGTTACTAAGCACACCATTGGCTGCTGTAACCACAAGTGTTTCATCTTCGCTTAAACTATAGCTATCATTTTTTGTTACAGGGGCTACGTTAGTGTTTGAGCTTACAATAGTTACATTTGCAATAGCCAGAGCACCTTGTGCATCAACAACTCTGTACTGAAAGCTGTCTTGGCCTTGCATATTTTGCTCGCCTTGGTATTCAAAGCCACCATTATCAAAAAGGGTTAATTGTCCTCTTGTTGGTTCGCTAACCGGCGTTGTATCAACAGTTAAGTCATCTAAGTCTATATCGCTATCGTTTATAAGTAAGCCTGGCGATAGGACAACTAAGGTTCCATTGTTTGTAATGCTGTAAGTATTATCAAGCGCAATAGGAGCGTCGTTAATAGCTAAAATGGTTATCTCTACAACTGCGGTATCTGTCATACCTAGCTCGTTAGCAACTTGATAGCTAAAGGCATCTTCACCATTAAAGTTTGCAATAGGGATATAAGTAAAATCCCCATTTTCATTTATATTAAGAGTGCCATGCTGCGGTAGAATTAATGCATCTGTATTTACACGTAAATCGCCACTGTATTGATTCGTATCATTTGTTAGCACGTTACCTTGCAGAGTTTGATCTTCATTTATCTGAAACTGATCGGCATTAGCCTCTGGTGCAAATGCAAGCTCTCCACCCACTGGCGCTATATTTATTATATTAGCAAAACCACTTTCACCACTGCCATCAACACCGGTAATAAGTACTTGATAACTTTTATCTGTAAGTGACTCGGTAATGCTTAATGCAGTATCTTGAATACTTAAAAATTGTTGCCCATTCTCTAATTCATTAATGTTAGTAGATGTGACTCCAGCTTGAGTTGCAATATAAACGTTGTAACGATTAAGTTCGGGGTTAGCTTGCCACGAAAGATTAATATTATCTTCGTCTCGTTGTGCTGTAACACCTTCAATTTGATATGGTTGCCAGTTAAAAGTGATTGCATCAGCAAGTACCTGATTATTTAAAGTGTCAGTTATCCATATTTCGAGACGTATTTCCCCTGGAGTTACGCCATAAAGCGCAGGGCTGAGGCCTATAATTGACTTTCCGTAGCCAACACCACAATCAGAAGAACACAGTGATATGCTTTTATTAACACTAGGGAGCACTAAATTAACTTCAGCAATGCCATCAGTATCCGAAGCTTCAAGTAAAAAAGAAACATTACCTTGTACGGTGTCGTTTGTTTGTGGAAAAACAATATTAGCGCGAGTATTTGCTAAACTTGCTCCAACAACTCCTCTACTTGAAGTGACAGCACCTAAAACTTTTGTACTCTTGGTTTGATTACTCGCTATAACACCAGCCAAATTTATATAGCTAGTCACCGTTGGCGGTACTACTTCAGCCGTAGGTGATTGTATTGTCTCTTGAGTGCGGCTTTCTTCTGAGCCTCCACAGGCACTTAACAAAAACACCATAGAACCAAGCAAAAATAAATTTTTTGCTGTCATTTTAAATACTCCATAATAAAAGCTTTGTATCCAATGTGTTTATGGTTCTAATTTAAAAGAACCGCTAGCATTTACATCAGGATTATTTATTTCGTTAAGATTAAAGTTGCCAGTAATATTGTCTAGGTCATTCAAAAATATTGCATCAACATCGCCCTCGGCTTTATTGTTACCATGGGATGCAAATGTAACGGCCAGCTCAAGTTCGCTTAAATTTATTAAGCCGCTGTAAGCTGCATACCAATTTCCACCGGCGTCATTAAAACTAATTTCGCCATCAGGTACGGTGCCATTATCAAAATCAACTGCCATAGTCATAGCAAAGTCAGTAACAGCACCCACACTCGAATTTACATTAAAGCTTGATACTTCATAGTTAAATACACCTTGGCGCTGAGCTATTTGATCGACTAAAGATGCGCTGCTAACAGTTTGAAATTGCTGTTCAGAATATATATCCATAACACCTGTATCTGCTTCAAAAGCATTTACTTCAACTTCAGTTACCGATGCTTGCTCAGTTTCTTCTTCGTTGTCGTCTTTAGAGTCAATTGCTACTATATTTTGATCAAACACACGTGCCGCACGTGTTGTTTTAAAGACTTCACCAGTGGCTGTAATTTGTGCAAACGAAAATGCCTCGTTATCACCCAAAGAAACCACGTTATTATTTTCTAACGTTAAATCTATTGCGCCATCCCATACCGCTAAAAATACATCGCCTTTAACCAGCTGAACTTCAAAATGCGTTCCGCGTATACCAATAGAGCCTACGGGAGTTTTTACACTATAAGAGCCGCCATTTTTTTTAATTACGCCGGAAATAGAGCGCAAACCGCCTTTAAGTAACTCAATAGAAGCAGAGCCCTGTTGGGTATTGTCATTAAATTCGTAGTTAGCAATATTTAATTCTGAGTTTTCTTTTAAGGCTATTAAACCACCATCCAACATCGAAAATTGCGCTTTGCTTTTCTCTCCGGTCGTAATGCGATCTACGCCAAAAACAGTATCTCTGCGCTGCAATTGTCGTTGTTGTTCATTGCTTCCATCAACCGCGAGTACAGAGCCTCGTGCTAAAATAGTTTTACCAGCAGGGTCGTTTGCTTGTGTATAAAAACTTACACAAAGTAAAGTGGTAATTACAGGGAGTAAATGTTTCATAAATACCTTAAATTAAAATGAGTAAGAAGCGCTTAAATTGATATCTAAACGGTCATATTCGAATAAAGAAATATTACTGGATTTATCTTGATAGTTGGCAGCCAACTGTATGGCTAAATCGCGATTAACTAAGTAGCGAACAGAAGTTGAGAACATAAAGAGGTTATCGGCACGTTCTTGTAAAAATAAAGGGTGATCATCTTTATAATTAATCCATTGGTATCCAGCAAGAGATAACAACTGCCAATGTTGAGCCAACTGAGTGTTCACTTGGTAGTACAAGCTCGTAATATTACGGCTATTAAATTCACCTTCAGTAATGTCCGCTTCCTCGCTTTTAGCGTTAATGCTTAAGCTTTGAAACCAATTTTTAGCTGCATAGCTAGCACCTGCATTCATCGCATAAAATGAGTTATCGAGCTTTTCATCAAATCTATTGTTTAAAACACCCGCAGTCAAAGAGCTAAATAAATTAACTTGTTTATTTAGCGTAAAATTAGCTCCGGCCGTTAAAGCTGATTCAGTACGATAAAGTTCGCCATCAAGCATCAACGGAGTGGTAGCAACTCGTGCAAACCAACTTATGTCATTTTGTTTATATTGATAGGCGGCATTAATGTGCGCATTTATACGATCGTATTGACTGAGTTCTTCAAACTTGTACCACCCGGTATCAATACTTAAAATGATTAAGCTTTTTTGATCAATAGGGTGAGAGTACTTTCCTCTGTAATTAAGTCGTGCATAGTTGTCCTGCGTACTTTTACTTTCTGGCGATAACAAAAACTCACCAATATTAGGAATTATAATCGTATTTTCTGCAGTACCTGCGTTTACGTTGCCATCTACGCCAAGGGCAAGCTCAATATTTTGTTTATAAGAGCGTCCAGCTTCTTGTTGCTTAAGTGCAGCAGTTTCTAGCAATGACTGTGCTGAAGACTTTATATTATTAGGTGTGTCAGGTGAGTTGATTAGTATTAAAGCTTGAGTATCGGCAGCAGGTAAATTATTAACTGTTAAATAAGCGCGAACTAAGTACAAGCGAGCTTCATACCATCTAGGATTATTTTCAACCACGCGTTCAAAGGCAAATACAGCTGGCGCCGCATGCCCTGTTTTAAGTGCACTGACCCCTAATAAAAAGTCGTATACGGGTTCGCCCAGGTACTGGTATTCGCTATTACTTTTTTGATAAGCCTGAGTGTATTTTTTTTCAGAAACTAATTTTTGAAGCTCAATCAATAGCTTATTGAATTCATCATTGCTTTGAGCCAATGAGTTAAAGCTCATTACAGCTAAACAACTACACAGTAAATTTCCTAAAACCTGTTTAATCATGCTTAATTTTATATCCCAGTAGAAGTTTGATGTTTTGTAAAAAGTGATGCCAACATTAGAAACCTACCACTTTTTGTAGCTAAGTATAGTTAATACAGTCACATTAGTTAATTAATTGTAGATAAGTAACGAGTTATACCAATCCGCGATAATACTTAATCATTTTGCGGGGCTAAACGTGTCGCTACCTGTGTTAGAAAATTCTCATTTACGACTGCATGGATGCAGAAGGTAGAGCAATGCAGGAGCAATTGCCGAGAACAACTAAATAGCGAATTTTTTGCCAAGCTATCAACATGTTTTTCCATCCTCAAAATAGATCACTTAATTAAGCGAATTGGTATAAATACTTGTTTATTAAATATTATTACTAATTAGGGCGTGTTGATCTTTGTGGATTGAAATTTTTTAATCTAGGGATGATTTAATCGCAGCGCGAGATTTGTAAATTAGTGGGTTTAACTAGAGTATTAATAATTGTGTTGTAAGGCTAATATATTGAGGTATTTTAGAGTTTATATTACAGAGTAAAGATAGGGTATAAATATGAAGGCTTACTAGGAAAAAAGTGGGGCGATTGACGGGGCTTGAACCCGCGACAACCGGAATCACAATCCGGGGCTCTACCAACTGAGCTACAACCGCCACTACACACACCTTGTTTGGTGTGGCGCGCATAATACATAAAATAATAATTGTTGTGAAGCCCAAAAGTGAAATAAATTAAAATAATTTAAATCAGGCAAATATAATTAGTATTTAGTCGTTAATATTTTTTCAAAGTAGGCTATGTTTTATCGCATAAATGCCTCTAAAAAATAGAATATACTTGCATTTAATAGTATTAATTCATTATTTCATGAGAATAAATTGTAAATTAATGTATAATAATGCCCGAAAACGTTTAATAAAAAACATTTGGAGTAAATATGGATTCAGTACTTAATTGGCTTAACGATAACTCAGGCCTAATTTTACACTACGGTATACAAGCTGTTGTTGCGCTTGTTATCTTTTTACTTGGTAGTCGTGTTGCTAAGTTTTGTTCTAACTTAACTGAAAAAGGTTTTGCTAAAAAGAAAGTAGATAAAGCTGTCGGTTCATTTGTTTCAAGTATTGTGTACACACTTGTATTTGCTGTAACTATTTTAATGGCACTTTCGCAAATTGGCATTGAAACAACTTCGTTCATTGCTATTTTAGGTGCTGCCGGTTTAGCTGTTGGTTTAGCATTGCAAGGTTCATTATCTAACTTCGCATCAGGCGTACTAATTATTTTACTTCGTCCATTTAAGTCTGGTGACTTTGTTGAAGCAGGTAATAAAATGGGTACGGTTAAAAAAATCGAAATATTCTCAACTGAACTACGTACTCCAGATAATAAAGTAATTATCGTACCAAACTCTCAAATAATGTCTGGTGCTATTACTAACTTCTCACGAGAGTCTACTCGTCGTATCGATTTAGTTATTGGTGTTGGCTACGATGCAGATTTACGTCACGCAAAAGAAGTATTAAAATCTGTATTAGATGCAGAAACACGCATACTTAAAGATCCAGCTTACAATGTATCTGTAAATGAGTTAGGCGATTCAAGTGTTAACTTTATTGTTCGCCCTTGGGTTAACGCTGCTGATTATTGGCCTACTTACTGGTCATTAATGGAAAATATTAAAATCGCATTAGATGATGCAGATATTACTATCCCATTTCCACAAATGGATGTTCACTTTCACAAGCAAGACTAATTTTAAATAGTTATTTAATTAAAGTTATCTTTAATTGTTATAGTGCTAAAGAGCTATTAAACATAAAATTTTCATGCGGTATTTGCTGCATGAAAATTTTTTACATTATTACTTAGCTGTTTAGCTTGCTCTAACAAGTAATGCTTTAATAAAATAGATGTACATTTATACAAAGGTTATTTTTTAATGAAATTAAAGCTTTTATCAGTTTTAGTTGCGGCTTCTGCTGCAACAAACGCATTTGCTGCAGACGCAGAACAAAGAACATGGGAAGTTACCAGTGAATTAGGTGCTATTGTCACAAGTGGTAATACAGAAACGACCACTCTTAAAGGTGGCATTAAAGTTCAGCACAACCTAGAACACTGGAACAACGAATACAAGCTAGACGGCATCTACAAAGAAGATGAAGTTGAAGATGCTAATGGTGACAAAAACAAGCAGCGCACTAACGAGAAGTATTCAATTTCTGCACAAGGTAATTACAAATTAAATGAAGATCATTCTCATTTATTCATTTATGGTTCACACGTTTCAGATTATTTTGGAGCGTATAGAAGTGAGTCAGTAATTTCTGCAGGTTACGGTTTACGTTTATTAAACGAAAAAACTATGTGGCTAAGTGCTGAAATTGGTCCTGGTTATAAATACTTTGAATACCCAGATGACAGCACTGAAGTTGATGACAACGGTAACTCTCTTGCTGGTGAATTTGAAGGCGAAGTAATTGCCTTGGGTAAGTTAGATTACAACTGGCAAATTTCTGAGAATGCACGTTTTACTCAATTAGTTGCTGTTGAGTACGGTGATACAAACACTAAAACTCGTTCTGAAACTGCATTACTTGCAAAAATAAACGGCTCGTTACAAATGAAAGTCGCTTTTAATGTCACTAACAACTCAGATGTTGCTGACGATAAAGAAAGCACTGACACTGAAACGTCATTCACGTTGGTTTACAGTTTTTAACCAATGTAGTTAAGTTAATTACACTAAAGTGACAAAAGGGACGAAAGTCCCTTTTTTATTTGCTTAAAATTAAGGTATTATAGCGGCCAATTTTGGTTGTAGACCTAGGGATATACCTACTCGTGAAAGTTTTTACACAATTTATTAGTGCTTTTATTCTACTTTGTAGCTTTAGTACTTTGGCTTTTACGCCAACAGCGTCTCAAATTGAGCAATTTAAAAAGTTACCTAAAGCTCAACAAGAAGCCCTCGCAAAACAATACGGTGTCGATGTATCAACGATCACTGGTACAAACCAATCTAATAATCAAAATAATACACAGCAGCAAAATAGTATTGGTGAGCGCGCAGAACCCGAAAAAGAAAAGCTTACAGATGAAGAGCGCTTTAAACCAAAAACAGACGAATTAAAGCCGTACGGTTACGAATTGTTTGCAGGTGAACCAACTACATTTATGCCAAGCGAAAATGCCGCAGTACCAGATACATATATTGTGGGCCCTGGCGATCAATTAAAAATAAACTTTTATGGTAAAGAAAGTGACAGTTTTGAAGTTATAGTTGACCGTGACGGACGTATTAGTATTCCAGATTTAAGCCCTGTAGAAGTGGCCGGTTTAACTTTTGCTGAAATTAAAGAATTAGTAAAAGTAAAAGTAGAGCAAGAGGTAATAGGTGTAAAAGCGTTTGTATCGCTTGGTCAGCTTCGTAGCATGCGTATTTTAGTGCTAGGAGAGGCCTACAAGCCTGGTAGCTACAGTGTTTCTTCATTAACAACCGTTTCGCACGCATTATTCGTAAGCGGTGGCGTGTCTGACATTGCTTCTCTTCGTAATATTCAAGTTAAACGCGCAGGCAACGTAGTTGCAAACTTTGACCTTTACGACTTACTTATTAATGGCGATAGCAGCAACGACATCGTATTAAAACCGGGCGATGCAGTATTTATACCTTCAGTTGGCGCTCAAGTAACAGTTGAAGGTGCAGTTAAACGTCCCGCTATTTTTGAACTTAAAAAAGGCGAGTCTGCTAAGCAGTTATTAGCGATGGCCGGAGGCCTTAAACCAAATGCATACGCTAAAAGCGCAATTGTAGAGCGCTTTAATTTCGATCGTAAAGAAGTACTCTCGGTCGATTTTTCAAAACCACAAATTAACTATATCCCACAAGATGGCGACCGCATTCGCTTTAATTCAGTTAGCTCGCAATATCAAAATTCAATTAGCTTAATTGGTGCAGTAGCACGCCCTGGTAATTATCAATGGCACCAAGGCAAGCGTATTTCAGATGTACTTAAATCTATACGCGGTGACCTACTACCGCAAGCCGATTTAAGCTACGGCCTCGTAATCCGCGAAATAAACGTAAACGGCGATATAGAAGCGCATCAGTTCGACGTTGCTCAAGCGATTATTAAAAATACTGAAAACAATTTACAACTTAAAGCTAATGACAAGATAGTTGTATTTAGTCGTTTTGAAGAAAAAGAAGCAGAGCAATCAGCTCTAGCAAATATGGCCCTTAGCCAAGAGCAACAAGAGCAGCAACAAAAAGCAGAGCAATGGCACAAGTTTGAGCAAAAAGAGTTCGAAAAATATATTGGTGTTAATCAAGAAGACGAAGAGCTTGTTCTTGAAGACAATAAAATACTAACAATTGCTGAAATTTCTAAACGCAAAGCAAAAGAAGCAGAAGACCAAGAACTCAAACCTGAAGATTACGCATTATTTAGCCGCCATAACTTATTAGCGCCGATTATTGCTAAATTTAAACAGCAAGCATCAGTGCAACAAGCAATGCAATTAGTTGAAATCAGCGGGAATGTAACTTTCCCTGGTATTTATCCACTAATGATTGGTGGTGAGGTAAGTGATTTAATAACAGCAGCCGGTGGCCTGTTAGAGTCTGCCTACGTAAAACAAGCTGAAATTACACGTATTGTAGCCAGCGATGGTTCTAAAATAGAACACTTACGATTTGACCTTGAAAGCGCCATGAAAGGCGACCTTCAAAGTAATATTACATTACAAAGTAAAGACAGCATCAACGTTTTTGCAATTCCAAATTGGCAAGAAAATGTAAAAGTAGAATTAAAAGGTGAGCTTAAATTTCCAGGCACTTACACTATACGCCGCGGTGAAACGCTAACTGAATTACTTGAACGCGCGGGTGGTTTTTCACAATTTGCAGAACAAAAAGCAGCTGTATTTACCCGTACATCAATTAAAGAACAAGAGGAAAAGCAGTTAGCGCGTTTATCTACAGAGCTTCGCCGCGACATCGCCTCTAAGAGCTTCCAAAACTCTGTAAGCAGTAACACACTTTCTTATGAAGAAATGAACAAGCTGTTAAACGACCTCGCGAGTGTTGAAGCCGTAGGGCGTTTAGTAATTGATTTACCTTTAATTGTAAATAATCAACAAAACTTAGTACTTCAAGATGGTGATACACTTTATGTACCAAGCAAGCGTGATTCAATTAGCGTAATTGGTGAAGTTAACTACTCCACATCACACCTATATAAAACAGGGGTGAGTGTTGATGATTATATTGCTCTAAGTGGTGGCCTTAAAGAGCGTGCCGCTGAAGATCGAATTTACATTATTAAAGCCAATGGTTCAGTGAAAATACCAAGTACAGGTGGTTGGTTTGCAGCAAATAATGCTGACCAGTTAGAACCAGGTGACACAATAGTAATACCAATGGATGCAGGACATATGGACAAGCTAACGCTTTGGAGCACAGCAACGCAGATCCTTTATCAGTTAGGTGTGGCTGTCGCTGCTATTGGTAGCTTGTAATATCTAAAATAAAGTGTCCTCACAGTTTGTTTGGGCATTTTATTTGTAAGAATTAAATGATGATTAAATTATTTTAAGTTAACTAGTGGGAATTTATTCGTAGCACTATCTTAAATTAATAATTCATAACAGATATCAAATAGCTAACGGCCTTAATATGCTCTAGAGGGTTAGTAAATAATTAAAAGTAAGTAAAAATATGAAAAAAAATGAAACTTCAAATATTCCTGATGATGAAATAGATTTAACAACGTTACTTTCTGTAATTTGGAAAGGGAAGTGGGCTGTTATTTTTTCTACAGTAGTTTTATGTACTTTTTCTGTGATATATGCGGTTAATCAACCTAACATATATAAATCTGAGGCTCTATTGTCACCTGCAGAAGAGCAGAAAAGTGGTGGCCTGGGCGCATTAGCTGGTCAATTTGGTGGTTTAGCAAGTCTAGCTGGAGTCAATTTAGGCTCGGACTCGAATAATAAAACCCAATTAGCCATCGAGGTTTTAAAATCACGCCAATTTATTAGTAACTTCATTCAAAAGCATAAGTTATTACCAAATTTAATGGCCGCAGAGTATTGGAATGCACAAGATAATAAAATTAGATATGACCCTGAGCTTTATGATGTAGCTGCTCACCAGTGGGTTAGAGAAGTATCTTCTCCATATAAATCAAAACCTTCGCTACAGGAAGCTTATAAAGAGTTCCGTAAAGTTACTTCAATATCTACAGATAAAGAAACTGGGATGATAATTTTATCAGTAGAATCTATTTCACCTTACGTAGCCCAACAGTGGGTAAGTTGGTTGATTGAAGACATTAACCAAGAAATGAAATATAGGGATGTTTCTGAAGCAAATAAAAGTACGGCTTTCTTAACAAAGCAATTAAAGGAAACTAAAGTAGCTGATATACGCTCAGTGCTTTATAAGTTAGTTGAAGAGCAAGCTAAAACTATTATGTTTGCAAACGTGCGAGACGAATATGTATTCAAAACAATTGATCCAGCTTTAGTACCAGAAGAAAAATCAGGCCCTAAACGTGCACTGATATGTATATTAGGTACTTTTTTTGGGGGAATATTAGGCATTCTATTTGTAACAATAAGATACTTTACGAAAGAAAACGCTCAGTAGTAAAAATATTTAACAGAGTAAAATTTAAGGGATATTAAAGTGAAAATTTTAGTAACAGGCGGTGCTGGATTTATTGGCTCAGCGGTTGTGCGTCATATTATTGTAAATACGCAAGACACAATAATTAATTTAGATAAACTTACCTATGCAGGTAATTTAGAGTCGCTTAAATCGATTGAAGGGAGTGAGCGATACTTTTTTGAACAGGTTGATATTTGTGACCGTGCAGAACTAGATCGTGTATTTAACACCCATAAACCTGATGCTGTAATGCACTTAGCCGCAGAGAGCCATGTAGACCGCTCAATTACAGGGCCAAGTGACTTTATTCAAACTAATATTGTTGGCACTTATAACTTATTAGAAGCTGCGCGTAATTACTGGAATAATTTAGATATTAGTGCGAAAGAAGCATTTAGGTTCCACCATATTTCAACGGATGAAGTTTATGGCGATTTACCACATCCAGATGAGCAAGAAGGTGTGCTGCCCTTATTTACTGAGCAAACATCTTATGCGCCAAGTAGTCCTTATTCGGCAAGCAAGGCATCGAGTGACCACTTAGTTCGTGCTTGGCTACGTACTTATGGTTTTCCAACAATAGTCACCAATTGTTCAAACAATTATGGTCCTTACCACTTTCCTGAGAAGTTAATTCCTTTAGTTATACTTAATGCGCTAGAAGGTAAAGATTTACCTATTTATGGTAAGGGTGACCAAATTCGCGACTGGCTTTATGTTGAAGATCACGCTCGTGCACTTTATAAAGTAGTTACCGAAGGCGCTATTGGTGAAACTTATAATATTGGTGGTCATAATGAAAAGCAAAATATTGAAGTAGTACAAACTATTTGTAATATTTTAGATACTCTAGTACCTAAAGACACAAGATATGCTGAGCAAATCACGTATGTAACAGATCGTCCAGGCCACGATAGGCGCTACGCTATTGACTCATCTAAAATGAGTTCAGAGCTAAACTGGACCCCTGTGGAAACATTTGAGACCGGTCTACGCAAAACAATTGAATGGTATTTAGCAAATCAGTCATGGTGTAAAAATGTGCAAGATGGTTCATACCAACGTGAACGCCTTGGCGAAATTAATTCATAATTAAAGGAGCATTTTATGAAAGGAATTATATTAGCAGGTGGTTCAGGTACTCGCCTTTATCCACTTACTCGTGGAGTATCAAAACAGTTATTACCAGTATACGATAAGCCAATGGTGTATTACCCAATATCTACACTAATGTTAGCGGGAATTCGCGATATATTAATAATCACCACACCAGAAGATAACGACAGCTTTAAACGTTTGTTAGGCGATGGTAGTGATTACGGCATAAATCTGAGTTATGCAATACAACCTTCACCGGATGGATTGGCACAGGCATTTATAATAGGTGAAGAGTTTATTGGCAACGATAATGTATGCCTAGTACTTGGGGATAATATTTACTACGGTCAATCGTTTAGTAAAACTCTAAAAAGTGCTGCTAGCAGAGAGACAGGCGCTACGGTATTTGGCTACCAAGTTAAAGACCCAGAGCGTTTTGGTGTGGTTGAATTTGACGAAAATATGAAAGCTATTTCTATAGAAGAAAAACCTGAAAAGCCAAAGTCTAACTATGCCGTCACAGGGTTATACTTTTACGATAACCGTGTAGTTAAACTAGCAAAGCAAGTGAAACCTTCTCACCGTGGTGAGCTTGAAATAACAACACTAAACGAAATGTATTTAAATGATGGGACACTCAATGTCGAATTATTAGGGCGTGGTTTTGCATGGCTAGATACAGGTACTCATGAAAGTCTTCACGAGGCTTCATCATTTGTCCAAACCATTGAAAATGTTCAAGGTTTAAAAGTAGCGTGTCTTGAAGAAATCGCATGGCGTAACGGGTGGTTAAGCACAGAGCAATTGCTTGAAATAGCCAAGCCAATGATGAAAAACGAATACGGCCAATATCTGACTCGCTTAGCGACAGAGGCAAAATAATGAAAGTACTTATTACCGGTAAAAACGGTCAAGTTGGTAGCTGTTTAGTATCACAGTTAAGCAATATGACGGAAATTAACTTTTTGGCATTAAGTCGTGAAGAACTTGATATTACTAATGCTGAACAAGTTAGTAAAATAGTGAATGAATATAAGCCGAGCATTATTATCAATGCTGCGGCATATACTGCGGTTGATAAAGCTGAATCAGAGGTTGAGTTAGCAAATGCTATCAACAGCTTTGGGCCTAAAAACTTAGCTAAAGCAGCGGCACATGTAAACGCAGCGATTATTCATATATCAACTGACTATGTTTTTGCCGGCAATAAAGACGGTTTATATACTGAGACTGATGAAGTAAATCCACAAGGCGTTTACGGTCAAACAAAGCTAGCAGGTGAGCAAAGCGTTGCACAAGAGTGCGATGCCCATATTATTTTGCGCACAGCATGGGTGTTTAGCGAGTTTGGGAACAACTTTGTTAAAACTATGCTACGTTTAGCGCAAACACGCGACACACTCGGTGTCGTCGGTGATCAATTTGGCGGCCCCACATACGCAGGTGATATAGCTAAAGCTATAGTTAGCATAGCGCAACAGCTACAGCAGGGTAGTACTAAATTTGGTGTTTATAACTATTCAGGTTATCCACATGTTAGTTGGCAAGAGTTTGCATCAGAAATTTTTGAAAAAGCATTCGCTAAGAATCTTGTTCAATCACCTGTAACGGTTAACTCAATCTTGACTGCAGACTACCCAACTCCAGCTAAACGTCCAGCTAACTCAAAATTAGATTGTAGTAAAATAACAACAGATTTTTTTATACAGCCGAGTGACTGGAAAGCCGCATTAAATAATATTCAACAGTATAAATAAGTAGGTTGAAAACATGAAAGTAATCGATACCAACATCCCTGATGTTAAAATTATAGAGCCCGCGGTATTTGGTGATGAACGCGGCTTTTTTATGGAAACATGGAGCCAGCAAAAATTTGAAGAGCTAGTTACTAAAAAGCCCACCTCTTTTGTGCAAGACAACCACTCTAAATCTAAGCAAGGTATTTTACGCGGCTTACATTACCAAACTGAAAATACACAAGGTAAGTTAGTACGCGTAACATCAGGTGAGGTATTTGATGTTGCTGTTGATATACGTAAAAGCTCTGCTACATTTGGGCAATGGGTAGGGGTTTATCTATCTGCCGAGAATAAACGACAGCTATGGGTACCAGAAGGCTTTGCACACGGATTTTATGTAACTAGTGAAGAGGCTGAGTTTGTATATAAATGTACAGATTATTATAATCCTCAATCCGAGCAATCAATATTATGGAACGATGAAACTTTAAATATACAATGGCCTGTTAAAATAGATAATGTTTTACTTTCGGATAAAGATAAAAATGCAATGACATTCCTCAAAAGTACTTGTCTTTAAAAGAGTGATAAATAATATCCAATGAAAACTTTTGTAAACGCATTTAAAGACAGAGATACTTTAGTTCTATTTTTAGATCGCTTCATAATGGCTCTGAAAGGGCCATTAGTGATTATGGCTGTATTATTTAGTTTAAATGTGCAAGAGCAAGGTATCTGGTATACATTTATTAGTCTATCAGCTTTAAGCGGCATTGTTGAGTTGGGGTTTACTAGTATCATTACCCAATTTGTGAGTCATGAATACGCTTATTTAAAGAAAAAAAATGGTTTTTTAATTGGAAAGCGTAATTCGATCGACCGCGCGTTTGGTTTAGTCCGCTATGCTTTGAAGTTTTATTTGTATATTGTGCCTTTAGCTGTCGTACTTTTGGTATTTGTTGGTATTTACTTTTTTGAAAACGAAAGTGACTCGATAAAATTGGCTTGGATAATCTACTGTATTTTCAATGGTGTGAACTTATTCGTTAGTCTATTACAGGCAATTTATAAAGGTTTTGATAACATTTATGAGATTCATTTAACAATAGCGTACAGTAATTTAGTTTCTCTAACCGTAATTGTTGTTGGTTTGCTTTTAGGTGGTGGGGTTTTTACTTTACCTCTTTCAATCGCTTTTTACGTACTTACATCAGTAATACTATTAAAAAGATATGCGGGAAAGCTATGTGTACAAATATATAAGCATAACATTATAAATATCCATTCATGGAAAGAGGAAATAATAACCTTACAGTCTAAGTATGCTGTTAGCTTTCTATGTGGATATTTTATTTTTAATTTATATGTGCCAATAGCATATAAGTACCAAGGTGATGTGGTAGCAGGTCAATTAGGACTATCCATAACAATTGTTAAAGCTATTTCCACATTTTGTTATGTGTGGCTATTTTCAAAACTCCCAAAAATGAATATGTTAGCTGCTAAAGGTGAGCGTGTGGCTCTTTATAAATTATTCAAAGAGCGTTCATTGTTTACCTTAGGAACTTATATTGTGGGGGTATTTGCGATTATGCTGCTTGTTTATCTCGCTTCTTATTTTGAATTTTATAATAGCCGTATCTTAAGTTTTAGTAATATATTATTGCTCTGCTTCTCTGAGCTAAGTGTAGTATTGATGAGTATTTATGCTATTTATGTAAGAGCTCATAAATTAGAACCATTTAATATCCCTTCAATAATTACAGCACTGTCAACCGGTGCTATTGTTTTTATCTCGATGCAAGAGAAATCTATTTATCATATGTATATTTACGTGAACCTATTTCAGTGGTTAATAATGCTTCCTTTGTTTTTTTATTTTGGTAAAGAAGAGATGAATAAGTACTATTTAAAAAAGAGTAAGGGATTATAGTGAAAAATATCTTAATAATAGGTGCTTTGGGGTTTATTGGAAAAAATCTTATCGAAGAGCTTCAGTCTAAAAATGTTAATTTAGTTTTGTTGACTAGAAATCTAACTAATGCGCAGCAAAAAGTTAGAAATATGAATAATGTTGCTATTTTAAAATGCGATCTACAAGATATTGAAAATATAAAGAGTATTATTACTAACTACGAAATTGATACTGTAATTCACCTAGCAAGTGGATTAATACCTTCAAGCGACTTTAGTGATTTTAATCAAGAATTAAAAGAGGTTATAGAGCCTACGTATAAACTAATTCACTTACTAGCGTCTAAGAATATTAAGTTTGTTTACTTTTCGTCTGGGGGCACTATCTATGGAAATACTGACTCAGAAAGAGTATGTGAGACTAACGCCTTAAATCCAATAAATTACTATGGGTATAGCAAACTACTAATCGAAAATTTCATACGTTTTGTCGCTAGAAATAGTGATTTAAACTATTTAATATTACGACCATCTAATGTTTATGGAAGATACCAACCAAAAGATAGAAATCAAGGATTTATTGCTGTTGCAATCAATAAACTATCTACTAGCTCCCCTTTAACACTTTATGGAAAAGGGGAAATAATTAGAGATTATATAAATGTTATTGATCTTATTAATATCACTGTACAGCTATTAGACAAAGGTACTTCTAGAGAAGTAATTAATATTGGTTCTGGGACTGGAATGTCTCTTAATCAAATAATAGAAATAATCGAAAATATAACTAAGAATAAATTAATCATATTATCTGAAGAGAAGCGATTGGTTGATACAAAAAAGATAGTGCTGAATATTGATAAGTTAAATGGATATGTTAATTATACTCCTAAGAGCCTAAAGCAAGGAATTGAGGAGTTATTATATTGCAAGCAAATTTAATTTCTGAACAATTATCTATAGCAATACCTACTTATAATAGAGCTGATATTTTAAAAGAAAATATACTAAAAATGTTGCCAGAATTACGAGCATACAATATATGTATCTATATTTCTGATGATAGCTCAAACGATGATACATTAAGCATGGTTGAGTTACTGAAAAATACATACAATAATATTGTATATTGTAGAAATGTACCCTCTTTAGGCCATGATAGAAACTGCATAAGAACGCTGTCTATGCCAACGCAAGAATATATTTGGTATCTAGGTGATAGTATGTATATTGAAAATGGTGGTATAGCTCAGCTTTTACAAAAAATTAACGCTGTTAAATCGGATTTTTATGTAACAAATGTTCGAGAACGAAATTTCACACACCCAAGTCAAATATATACAGATACTAGACGATTGTTTTCTGAGTTAGCATGGCATTTAACTTTAACTGGCTGCTGTATATATAGGCGACAAGTTATAGAGCAGATTGATACAGTTGCTCTTGCTAAAAATTTCCCACAATCACAAATTATATTTAATAGAGTTGTAGAGTCTTGTAATTTAACTTTTATCGATGAAGTAAAAGTAGCTACAAATATTAATAAAGCTAAAAGTTACTGGGAAGCAGAAATATTCAATGTCTTTGCTAATGATTGGATTAGTCTGATTGATGGTGTTTATAAAGTAAATCCTGCTGCCTTTGAGCGTATTAAAGTTATAAAAAGTCATTCTAAGTATACAGGGATATTTGGGCTAAAAAATATGATCAAACTCAGGTTTTTAGGTATTTTAACGTTAAGTAGTTATTTGAAAAATAAGGATAATATAAAATTAGCATCGCACATTAATAAGTTTGCTATATGGGGGGTGTTATTCACTCCTCGCTTTATATTTATATTAATTAAATTTTTCCATGATCAAAAAATAATTTTGAAAAATAAATAGAAGCAGATCTCAGTGTAAGCTATATAATTTATTGTTTACATGCAGTTTTTATCTGATACCTAAGGTGTATATATCAAGATGGCCACAAATCTTTTAAGTTTGGTTGTTATATTTTACAAACCAGAGCGAGACCACATAAATAATGTTGTTAATTTATCAAAGGATTACAATGTTATTGTAGTTGATAACACTCCTGAACCTACGGAGTACAATTTTTGCAATTCAATCACTTTAATTACATTAAATGACAATGTAGGGATTGCTAAAGCTCTTAATATTGGAATAGATAGTGCTCAGCAACAAGGAAATAAATATTGTTTATTATTGGATCAAGATAGCGTACCTAAATCAGATTTGGTTAATGGCTTGGTTACATTTTATGAGGAACATGAAGCACCTAATGAAATTGCCTTGGTAGCGCCTTGCTATCATGATAAGGCATTAGGGCTTGACGCTGCGTTCATACAGAAACGAAAGTTTCTGATGGGAAGAGTCCCAGCAGATGGTGACAGCCCAATTGATGTTTCGTACGTAATAAGTTCAGGAACTTTAATTAATTTAGCCTGCTACAGTGAAATTGGCTCTATGAATGAAGAGCTGTTTATCGACTTTGTTGATATTGAGTGGTGTTTGCGTGCACACCAAAAAGGCTATAAAGTACTTGGCCTGCCTTGGCTAAAAATGGAACATGAAATAGGCGAAAAGCCAGTGATTTTTTTAGGGAAAAAATATGTGAATCACTCACCTATAAGACATTACTATTACTTCAGAAATATTTTTATGCTACTAAGGATGTCACACATCCCATTTCAGTGGAAAATTTCTGAATTACTTAAAATAGCCCCACGATTTTTTGTTTATGCTGTTTCTACTACAGATAAACCAGCACACATTAAACATATGTTAAAAGGTATTTATCATGGCGTGTTAGGTCGTTTTGGTAAGTTTAATGGTTAATTCTGTGTTGGAATATAATAAAAAAAACACCTTTTCGTTGAAAAAGTGTTTTGTACTCTTATTATATATTTCACTGTCTTTCTTATTATTTTTTTTTGTAAGAGACGTTGAAAATTCACAAGATTATGATAACTATTTAAGTTGGTACTTTAGCTCTATAAAGGAATCGAGTACAGGTAGCGTACTTTCAATTAAAGATCCCGCATTTTATTTTTTTTCTAACTTTTCTGCTTTATTTGATGGTGGTGTATATTTTGTAATTATTGTATTTGTTAGTATTTCAATATTTTCTAAAGTTTTTTTAATAGCAAAGTTCGATACAGCTATAATAGCCACATTCTCGCTATTATATTTCTGTAAGTTTTTTTTTACTTTAGAGTTAACTCAATTTAGAGCAGCGGCTGCAATTGGACTTTCCTTAGTTTCTTTATCTTTTTATATGGACAGGAAATTTTTCAGTAGTTTTTTTATACTGTTAATTTCATTGTGTTTTCATCTATCAGCTTTCCTAATTGTACTTACTATACCAATTTTATTTTTGGTTAAAAAAGATAAATACGAAAAAACTATCGTTTTACTTTTTATTTTTCTTATGCTCTTAGGTATTATGTTTCCTATGGACTTGAGTTTTTTCGTTTTCCTACCTGTTATTGGTGAACGATTGGTGCCATATTTCGATGCTTCATATGAAGTTGTTGCCTTGAGTCTACTTAACTCTTATTTACTAATTAAAATAACATTATATACTTTATATGTTTTGTGGTTTTATGTTTGGAGAGATGAAAAAGTAAAAAGCATGAATCGATATTATTTAAAGCTTTTCTTTTGTTTTTCCTGCTTAGGAACTTTTTTCTTTATATTTTTCCGATTAAACGATTCAATCGCTCTTAGGCTATCAGAATTTTTTTCTGTGTTCGATCTGCTTTTTTTTGCTTTCTTATCCAAAGTATTTTCTAAAGAATCTAAGGTTTATTTTCGGTTTTTTTTGCTTTTTTTAAGTTGCGCCTTTTTATATTCATCTATGAATTTAATTACTTAAATTCGTTGCTCTGTAAAAATAAAATTACTTTTAATTTAGTCTGAGTTATATGTTGTGTTAATCAGGGGGGATCTTTTTTGAGCAGTGAGGTTTTGTATTTTTATTAAAACTATTTTATGGAAGGAAAATGTCTAAAATAATTATCGGAATAGTCTCTCATGGCCATTACGAGTATATTTCAAAAAATGAAGAACTGTTAAAAATAGCTGAGCTCAATAATGTATATGTTGTTATAAAAGACAATATCAAAGAAGGTAAGCTTGAAAACTATGTTAAAACTCATGAGCTTGAATATGTGACCACTAATGAAATTTTAGGTTTTGGTGAAAATAATAACTTTATCTTTAATCATGCAAAACAAAAATTAAATGCAAATAATGAAGATTGGTTTATTATATTTAATCCAGATGTAGTTATTACACTCGATGAATTTAAAAAGCTTATAGTTAGTTTAACTGCTCAAAATGGAGCCTTTTTTGCCCCTAACCTTTTTAAAAGTGAAGAGTTAGTTGAAAGTGAAAATTCAGTACGTTATTTTCCAAAACTAACTAACTTGTTCAATCCATTTTTAATGAAGCCAATAAATTCACCTTACAATAAAGATATGTTAAATGAGGGCGATATTGTTGAGTGGGCATCAGGTGCTTTTTTATGTATAAAATGCTCTGCATTTGAGTTAGTAAGTGGCTTTAATGAAAAGTACTTTATGTATTATGAAGATGTAGATCTTTGTTATCGGTTAAATAAAGCAAATATTTCGCTTAGGTTTTTAAAGAATATAAGTGCTGTACATAAAGGCGAATACAAAAATAGAAGTATATTTTCAAAGCATTTTTTATGGTATCTGAATAGTTTAACTCGTTTTTTGTTTACGAAAAGGTAAGTATCGCTAGTGTATAATGTATTATTAACCGGTAGCACAGGTTTTGTTGGCCAGCACTTAATCCCTGAGTTAAAAGATGATTATGTGCTGAGCTATATTAATCGCTCAGATAATGGGTATCCTAATCAGCATATTGCTAATATTGACGCTGATTCTGATTACACTAGAGCGCTAAAAGAAATTAATGTAGTTATTCATTGCGCCGCACGCGTTCATATAATGGCCGAAAAATCTGAAAGCCCTCTAGATGAATTCAGGGCAGTAAATACTCAGGGGACATTAAATTTGGCTACTCAGGCTGCTCGTGCTGGTGTTAAACGTTTTATATTCGTAAGTACAATCAAAGTAAATGGGGAAAGTACAACAGGCAGATCCCCTTTTAACGAACAAGAAAACGCTCCAGAAGATCCATACGGCATTTCTAAAGCAGAGGCAGAGCAACAATTGCTAGTTTTAGGGAAACAAACAGGTATGGAAATAGTAATTATAAGGCCTCCTTTAGTATATGGTAAAGGGGTAAAAGCTAACTTTGCATCTCTAATGAGTTTAGTGAATAAAGGATTTCCTTTACCATTTAGGGCGATAAATAAAAATAAACGTAGCTTGGTGTCTGTTTATAATTTAGTTGACCTTATCAAGCTCTGTATAAAGCACCCTAATGCCATAAATCAAGTGTTTTTAGTAAGTGATGATCATGACCTGTCCACCGCTGAAATGATACAATTAATGGCCAAAGTTCAGGGTAAGTCAAACTTAGCGCTGCCAGTACCGCCGACGTTATTTTCCCTGGCTGGTTCATTACTAGGTAAAAAACAAGTAGTAGATCGTTTAATAGGGTCTCTACAAGTGGATATAACTTACACAAAAAATACACTTAATTGGGCACCACCATATTCAGTTGAAGATGGTTTTAAGTTCTCAGCAATAAATTAATAGGTTAATTAATGATTCGTATACTCGACATTTTGTTTTCATTAGCGGGTTTAGTGCTTGCTATGCCATTTTTAATAATTCTATACATTATTGGCCTCTTCGATACAGGCTCGCCTATATTTAAACAAGAGCGTGTTGGTAAGAATAAAAAACCTTTCACGTTAGTAAAGTTTAGAACAATGTCAGTAGATACTGCATCTGTAGCAAGTCATTTAGCAAGTACATCATCTATTACGCCATTTGGTAGCTTTTTACGTAGAACAAAGTTAGATGAGTTGCCCCAATTATGGAACGTATTAAAAGGTGAAATGAGTTTAGTGGGTCCTCGCCCAGGGCTGTTTAATCAAGACGAGCTAACAAAAGCTCGTGATGCTAAAAATATATATAATGTTCGCCCTGGTATTACAGGTTTAGCTCAAGTTAACGAGATTGATATGTCTACACCAGAGCTATTAGCTGAGACTGATTATAAAATGATTAGCACATTAAATTTAAAAAACTACTTTAGCTATATATTCCAAACTGTTGCAGGTAAGGGAAGCGGTGACAGAGTAAAATAGTAAGCTGCAGTAGTACAAAAAATTACAAAAAATAACCAAATACATAAAGACTATATAAATATTTACATATAGTCTTTATTTATTAAGTGCAATAGTTGTTCATCTTGTAGTAAAATTGTAATCAATAGAATAGTAGTCTTATCTGCTAGCTTCAGGGAAATGTATTGTGTCTTTAAAATTTTTAGTTAATTTACCTCGTCCTCAAAAAAGAATTATTTCTCTCCTCATCGACAGCGTATTTATAATTGTAGCTTTTTGGCTGGCTTTTTTATTAAGGCTAGACAGCACCGCCGTTTTAAAAAATACACATACTTGGATTTTATTATCAGCATTATTGCCGCTTAGTTTATTAAGCTTTGTAAAGCTTGGGCTCTACAGGGCTGTGCTGCGCTATATGAACACACAAGCCATGTGGGCTATTATTGCCGGTGTAGTACTTTCGACCGTTTATTTAACTATTTTATCTTTTTTTCTTAGTGCGCCAGTACCACGCACCGTTCCTTTTATTTATGCCAGCTTTTGTATTTTATTTGTTGGTGGTGCAAGGCTAACCGTGCGAGCTGTAGTTGGCCAAATAACTATGCGCCGCAAAGAAGGCGTAATTATTTATGGAGCAGGTTCTGCTGGCCGCCAATTAGCAACTGCCTTAGCAAATGGCCCTGAATACTCACCAGTCGCTTTTATAGACGACGATCCTAAAAAGCATTTATCGTTAATTCAAGGTATTTGTGTGCATGCACCGTCGCAAATTGCTGAAATTGCAAAGCAAAAGTGTGCAAATAAAATATTATTGGCACTACCAAGTACATCTCGCAGTCGTCGAAAAGAAGTACTTAACGCAATAGAAAAATTTAAATTACAAGTTATGACTGTTCCCGGCATGGCAGATATTGTTGCAGGGACAACGAATCTTGACGAAATCAAAGATGTTGAAATAGAAGACCTGTTAGGCCGTGATTCAGTTCAACCACGACAAGATTTAATGTCGGCAAATATAGCTAACAAAGCTGTGATGGTAACCGGTGCTGGCGGCTCTATAGGTTCAGAACTTTGTAGACAAATAATTAAGAACAGCCCGACTAAAATAGTGTTATTTGAGCTTTCTGAGTTTGCTTTATATGCTATAGAAAAAGAGTTGTCGGAGTACTGTGATACCAATAATTTAAATATAGAAGTACTACCAATACTGGGCTCTATTCAAAATAAAAAATTAGTTGAGTCAACATTTTCTACTTTTAGTGTTCAAACTGTCTATCATGCTGCTGCATATAAACATGTACCTTTAGTTGAGCATAATGTAGTTGAAGGCGTACGTAACAATGTTTATGGCACCTACAATGTAGCAACCGCTGCAATTTACACAAATGTAGAAACGTTTGTTTTGGTTTCCACAGATAAAGCAGTACGTCCAACTAATATAATGGGTACTACTAAGCGCATGGCAGAATTAGTACTGCAAGGGCTATCTGAAATCCAAGACACAACACGCTTTACCATGGTTCGATTTGGTAATGTTTTAGGTTCGTCTGGTTCTGTTGTACCGTTGTTTAGAAAACAAATTAAAGCAGGCGGCCCAATAACACTTACTCACCAAGATATAACCCGTTACTTTATGACAATACCAGAGGCTGCCCAGTTGGTTATTCAAGCGGGAGCAATGGGAGTTGGTAGTGACGTGTTTGTACTTGATATGGGAGAGCCTGTTAAAATTAAAGATTTAGCTGTTAAAATGGTTCATTTATCAGGGCTTGAAGTTAAACATGAAAAACGCCCAAATGGTGATATAGAAATAAAGTGCACAGGATTACGCCCAGGTGAAAAACTCTTTGAAGAGCTGCTCATCGGAGATAACGTTATTGGAACTGACCACCCAAGAATCCTAAGTGCACAAGAAGTTAAAATGCCTTGGTCTGAGCTCGACCCATTTTTAGATAAACTTAAAATTGCATGTGACGAGTCTGATCATCAAGAAATACGTAGACTACTTTTAACTGCACCTACAGCTTTTTCACCAACTGACGGTATTTGTGACTTAAACTGGAAACAAAAATTTAATAATCAAACGAATGTTACAGTTTTACCAAACGTAAGTGGCTCCTAAAGCGAATAGATTGCAATAGTTTGATGTTTTTAGGGAATGAAATGCCTACGTGGATTACCCCTCGGTGTATGGTGACCATGTAAGCGTCTTGCTTGCTGGCGCACTAAAAGCGCAGCTTTACGTATTTATTAAATTGCGCGAGCAAGCTTCACGCCTACGTGTATTTTTATCTTCGGCGTATGTAACCATGTAGGCGTCTTGCTTGCAGGCGCATTAAAAGCGCAGCTTTTATATATTTATTAAATTGCTACGTGGATTTCCCCCCTCGGTATAGTGATAATGTAGGCCCCTTGCTTGCTGGCGCACTAAAAGCGCAGCTTTACGTATTTATTAAATTGCGCGAGCAAGCTTCACGCCTACGTGTATTTTTATCTTCGGCGTATGTAACCATGTAGGCGCCTTGCTTGCTGGCGCATTAAAGCTACCGCTTTTATGTATTCATCAAATTGCGAGAGCAAGCTTAACCCCTACGCGAATTTTTCATCCTCGGTGTAGTGACCATGTAGGCGTCTTGCTTGCTGGCGCATTAAAAGCGCAGCTTTTACATATTCATCAAATTGCGATAACAAGCTTCTCGCCTACGCGAATTTTTCATCCTCGATGTAATGACCATGTAGGCGTCTTGCTTGCTGGCGCATTAAAAGCGCAGCTTTTACGTATTCATCAAATAGCGTGAGCAAGCTTCACGTTTACGCGAATTTTTCATCCTCGGTGTAGTGACCATGTAGGCGCCTTGCTTGCTGGCGCACTAAAAGCGCAGCTTTACGTATTTATCAAATTGCGTGAGCAAGCTTCACGCCTACGTGGATTATTATCCTAGGTGTTTGGTGACTATGTAGGCGCCTTGCTTGCTGGCGCTTTAAAGCCACCGCTTTACAAGTAAACACAATCCCAATATGGGTATTTCTTTATGTTGTCCACTAAGCCAGCACGTAAAGGGTTTGCGACTATATACCTCGCTTGACCTATTAAATCTTCATTATTTCTTATTTTGTGGTCATAGTAATTTGATTGCCATATCCTTCCATGCGTACCGCTATGTTTATTAAGTCTATAAGTTGTAATGTTTTTAAAATTCCTAACTAGGTTTGAAAGGTTAAGGCTACTATTTAACTGTAAAATCCAATGTATATGATCAGGCATGATTACGTAGCAGATAGTATTAAGTGAATTGTTTTTTGAAAATTTAATGAGTTCACTCGCAATTAACCGTGCACATAAAAAGTTAGCAAATAATGGCTTACGAAAATCACAACAAATTGTAATAGAGTAATAAGCGTTTACCGAAGTGCAGCGTCCTTTTAAACGTTTATGTGTGTTAGCCATATAATTAATTTCCATTTGAATAAATTAAATTGCGCGAGCAAGCTTCACGCCTACGTGGATTTTTCATCCTCGGTGTAGTGACCATATAGGCGCCTTATTTGCTGGCGCACTAAAAGCGCAGCTTTTACGTATTTATTAAATTGCGTGAGCAAGCTTCACGCCTACAATTTACCAATCTCTATTTTAACTTCACTACTTAATACCTCTTTGTACCTTGCTGCTAAGGCGTTTTTTGCATCATCATCGCCATGTACAATTTTTATATGGCTTGGCTTTTTATACATACCCGTTACAAACTTAATTAATCCGTTTTGATCGGCATGGGCACTGTACCCGCTAATTGTATGTACTTTTGCGTTTATAGTAATGCGAGCATCATTTATAAAAACATACCCATTACGCGGGCCATATTTTTGAATTTCGCGGCCTAACGTTTTGTTTCCTTGGTAACCTACAAACAATACATCGGTGGTTTTGTCATTTAAAAATCGCTCAAGATAATTAACTATACGCCCACCAGTGCACATACCGCTTGCTGCTAATATTATGGCTGGTGTTGGCCGCGAACTTAAATAGTTGATAATAGCCAAATGCTCTTTGTGTGAATCAACCGTAGTTAGTTTTTTAAAATCGAGCGGGTGCCTACCGTTTGCAACTTTGCGTTTGGCCTCGCTATCCCATAGGTATTTAAACTTTTTGTATTGCTCAGTAAAATTGGCTGCCATAGGGGAGTCGAGTATTACGTGAATGTCTCGCCACTTAGACTTTTTAGATGAGCTATGTATGAGTTGCTCCAGCTCATATAGCAGCTCTTGTGTACGCCCAATACTAAAAGCTGGCACTAACACCACGCCATTATCGCTAACAGCGCGTTCGATAATGTTTTTTAGCGTTTGAGTGCGCTCTTTACGGCCTTGATGGTTTTTATCGCCGTAGGTTGATTCAATAACTAGAGTGTCGGCTTTGTAGGGCGGCTTAGGCGAAGGGAGTAGCGGGGTATATGGCGCGCCTAAGTCTCCCGAAAATACAACGCAATGTTTGTTGTTATCGCTATTTGTAACATCAATTTCAACGTAGGCAGAACCTAATATATGGCCTGCACGCTGAAACCTTGCTTTAGCTTTACTGGGCCCTTTGCAAGGTAGTTCAAACCACGTTTTATAGTCAACAGCTACTATGCGTTTATTCAATAAGCTTAAGCAGGCAGCTATAATTTTAGGGTCGCGGGTTACACCCACTTTTAAAGCATCTTCTATTACTAAAGGTAATAAGCTGGCCGATGCAATACTTGTAAAAATAGAGCCCTTAAAACCGGCTGCTAATAAGTAAGGAATTCGGCCAACATGGTCAATATGGCAATGGGTAACAATAAGGGCAGTAACATGGGTAATATTAAACTCAATTGAAAGGTCGGCTTTTGAGTCTTCGCCTTGAAATAATCCGCAATCAACAAGCACACTTGTTTGCTTGTTAACTACCAGCTCGTGGCACGAACCAGTAACCCCATTAACCGCTCCGTGGTGAAGTATTTGCATTGTGCTTCCTTGTCATCAATTTGTTACATTGAATTTTAAGGTAGAAGTAAAGCCATAATTATTCAAGGTATAACGCTTGGGCTAAATTAATAACCTTACCTAGAAGCATTTACCCACCTCGTAGGTGCGAATTTATTTCGCGCTCATGCTTAATATTTTTTTAAAAATATTAATTAAAGTTTTTAATAAATTTTCGCGGCTAAACTTTTGTTTAGCCCAATCTAAACATGGCTTTATAGGTACTAAACTAGCGTCAAGGCCTTTACTCCCTTTAAACTCAATAACAATATTTGTTAAAGTGAGTGGCTATTAACCGCTAAGGCTTATTTACATAAGTACTCTATGTTGGCTATAATGCCGGCGTTGTTTAGTTTGTAATTGTATTTTTTGCAATTTAGTTGTGTATTAAGGGCTACTATGGAATGTTGGTATTTAGTCGTATGCAAACCTAAGCAAGAAGAGCGAGCTAAAACTAACTTGCAAAATCAAGGGATTGAAGCGTTTTACCCCCAATTAACTACCGAAAGGTTGGTTAAAGGTCGTCGGACCGTCAAACACACCGCTTTATTCCCTAATTATTTATTTGTATGCCTTGAATCAAAAAATGGTAACTTTTCTGCTGTAAAAAACACCCGTGGAATAGGTGGTTTTGTTTCTTATGGGGCAAGTTATCAGTTGGTTTCTAAGCACATAATTGACCATTTAAAAAATGAACGTGCACACACTACTGAATCACAAATACCAAAAACAGGTGATGTAGTAAATGTTAACAACGATTCATTCAGTAATATACAAGCAATATACAAAGAGCCCGATGGCGACTTGCGCAGTATTTTACTAATTAACTTACTTAATCAAAAAATTGAAGTAAGTGTAGATAATAAAGATATTAAGCAATAATAACTAAAAACGTAGCAGCGGCTTTATGCCGCGAAAAAATAGTTTTTATATCAGTAACTAGGAACTGTAACCTAAGGGCGGAAGCGTGCCTAAAGCACTTAAAACACCGTGGTTAAATTAACTTGTAGACGCGCAGCTTGCTGGCGTGACGAGCAAAGCTCGTAATAAGGTCTATTCACAAAGAGGTTAAGAGCGCACTGCGCTTTAGAGAAGTAAGCAGCCATAGAGTACTTATTTAAATGGCTCCTCATTCATTTCTCTTTGTACAATTGGTGATGAATGCGTTAAGTGTTTTACTAAAAACGGCTTTCAATTAAATTTTTTCATAAATAACTTGTGAAAACACTGATATAATTTTAGTGCTAATTAAAAACTTAGTTACAAAGCTTTTACAAAGCAAAGGCTATTGCTTCACAATAGTGCGCATGCTTTAATTAGTCGGCTAAAATACAAGTGCTCACCAAGGTTGGTGAGTAAGTGCAATATTTAAAATAATTTTGGGATTCTACAATGGCGTTAAGCTGTAAATCACTCGCATCAATACTCGCAATACTAAGCATGACCGGCTGTACAATAGTACCAGGCAGCCACTTTGAAGGTATAGACCCAGGCGAGCAAACACAAAACCTCGAACAAGATCTCGAAAAAGTAAACATTCAAATAATTGACTCGCAACTAATAAATAAACAAAATCAAGCGCGTATAGCAGCTAAACCAATTTCAAGCACCGCTGGTTTAAACGTAAGTAACTACGAATACAAAATAGGCGTTGGCGACGTACTAACAATAGGCGTATGGGATCACCCAGAGCTCACAATACCGGCAGCAGTACAACGTACCGCAGAGTTTGACGGTTTTCGTGTTCAACGAGATGGCACCATTACTTATGCCTATGCACCAAATATACCGGCTGCAGGCAAAACAATAAACCAAGTACGTAACGAACTTGTTAAGCGCCTAAGCCGAGTAATAGAAGACCCACAAGTAGATGTAAAAGTAGTTGGCTTTAGAAGCCAAAAAACCTACGTTACCGGTGAAGTAAACAAGCCGGGTGTATACCCAGTAACCGAAATTCCACTTACATTAATAGATGCTCTAAACCAAGCTGGCGGCTTAACAGCAGCAGCAGATTGGCGCACAGTAACATTTACCCGTGGCGACAAAACAGAAGTTATAAAACTTGATGACTTTTATGCCCATGGTGACATTTCGCAAAACCGTTTATTACAAAATGGCGACATAGTGCATGTAAACCGTAACGATGCACAAAAAATATTTGTATTAGGTGATGTGAAAAAAGCAGGTTCAGTAACGCTTAACCGTTATGGTTTAAACTTGGCCGAAGCGCTAAGCGACTCGGGCGGCTTAAACGAAGCAACAGCAGACGCTAATGGTGTGTTTGTACTGCGTAAAAGTAACGTAGAGCAAACTGGTATTATTGCAAACGTATACCAATTACATGCTAAAAATATAGCTGCAATGGTATTAGCTGAGCAGTTTGAGCTACAACCACGCGATATTGTATATGTAACATCGGCACCACTTGCCCGTTGGAACCGTGTAATTAGCTTACTATTACCGTCAATCGCTACTGTAGATAGTGTTGACGATATAACTGCAAACTAAGGGTTTTTAAAAATGTTTGATTCAGTTTTAGTTGTGTGTGCAGGCAACATTTGCCGCAGCCCAACAGGTGAGTATGTTTTAAAGCAAAAGCTTGAAGGCAAAAATATTCAAGTATCGTCTGCGGGGCTAACAGCACTTGAAGGCAAACCAGCAGATGCTAAAGCAAAGCAAATAGCACTTGCACATGGCGTTAATATGGATGCTCACCAAGGCCAGCAGCTTACATCAAGCTTAGTAGCGCAAAACAGCGTAATACTCGTAATGGAAGAACGCCATTTAAACGACGTACATACTCGTTATCCAGAGGCGCGAGGTAAAACGTTTTTACTCGGTAAGTGGATTAATAACGCTGAAATACCCGACCCATATCGTCAAAGCCAAGAGGCTTTTGAACACGTTTACACATTAATCGACAGCGCGTGTAGCGCTTGGCAAAAGTATTTATAAGGAATGGCTAATTTAATGAATACCCAGCCGAATAACAGCGCTAGTAACGCTAATAATAAAAGCACTAATAACACACAACCAACGCAAGAAATTGATTTAATGGCGCTATTAGGCGCATTGCTCGATCGCAAATACTTTATAGTAGTGGTAACTGCGTTGTTTATGTTTGTAGGTGTTATTTATGCAGTATTAAGTACCCCTGTTTACCAAGCAACAGCCATGATACAAGTTGAAGACGGCGGCGCATCAGTCCCTGGTTTTGACGATATGGCAGGCATGTTTGAAAGTACATCGGCTGCAGTAACCGAAATAGAGCTACTAAAGTCGCGCAGTATAATAGGTGAGGCAGTAGACACTTTAAAGCTTGATGTACTAACAGAGCCTAAACTATTCCCGTTTATAGGTAGTCGCGCTTATCGTAAATTTACCCCAGTGGAAGATGGCGACTTAGCAGAACCAAGCTTTGGTGCTAATAGCTACGCATGGGGCGGTGAGAGCATAAATGTATTTAGGTTTGATGTACCACGTACAGCAGTAAATCAAACATTTACATTGGTAGCGCAAGCTAACAACAGCCTTGCGCTTTTAAATGAAGACGGTGAGCAAATATTATCGGGCAAAGTTGGCGAAGAACTTACAAATGGTAAATTTAACTTAACCATTCGTACTTTAAATGCACGCCCTGGTACAGAGTTTACAATTACCCGTAAAGATCGCCTTAATACTATTTTAGATTTGCAGGCTGCTATTGGCGCAAGCGAAAAAGGTAAAGATTCAGGTATAATTAATTTAAGTCTAGAAAGTACAAAACCTAGCTATGCTGAAAAAGTGCTTGATAAAGTGGCAGCTATTTATGTACGCCGAAATGTTGAACGTAATAGCGCTGAGGCGCAAAAGTCGCTGGAGTTTTTAGAAGTACAATTACCTGAAATTAAAAAACAGCTTGAATACGCAGAGCAACGCTTTAACGACTACCAAATAAAGCGCCAATCAATAAACATAACACTTGAGACCCAAGGCGTGCTTGAACAAGTTGTCAAGCTTGAAACTAAATTGCAAGAGCTAAACCTGAAACGCTTAGATATTGGCCGTAAATTTAAAAAAGATCACCCGTCGTACCAAGGTATATTAGAGCAAATAGAAGCGGTTGAAAGCCAAAAACAAGAACTTGTTGGTGAGGTAGGTAACCTACCAGAAACTCAACAAGAGCTACTCCGTTTAAAGCGCGATGTTGAGGTAAGTAACCAAATTTACACATTATTGCTTAGTAAAACACAAGAGCTTGATATAGTACGTGCAGGCACCGTAGGTAATGTGCGTATTATTGACTACGCAGAGGTAAACACCAGTAAGCCTGTTAAGCCTAAAAAAGCATTAATAGTGGTAATGGCAACTATGCTAGGTGGCATGTTAGCGGTTGCAATTGTACTTATACAAAAAGCAATGCATAAAGGCGTTGAAGACCCAGCTGAAATTGAGGCGCTAGGCATACCTGTTTACGCGAGTGTACCGCACTCAGACTACCAAGATAAACTAACAGGCTTTGCCGAGCGAGCCCGCAAAAATAAAGTTAATAAACCTAAAAGTATACTAGCACTCGATAACCCCGCCGATTTAGCGGTAGAGGCATTGCGCAGCCTGCGTACCAGCTTACACTTTGCGATGATGGAAGCTAAAAACAATATTATTGCTATATCGGGCCCAAGCCCAAGCGTAGGTAAATCGTTTATATCAGTTAACTTAGCATCAGTACTTGCACAAAGCGGTAAAAAAGTACTCATTATTGATGCAGATATGCGTAAAGGTTATTTGCAAACACAGTTTGGCTTAAAGTGGGACGATGGCTTAAGTGATTACTTATCGGGCCGTTTAAACTTAGAGCAAGTTGTTAAACCTACAAAGGTTGATGGCCTAAGCGTAATTACCCGTGGGCAAATACCACCAAATCCTTCAGAGCTACTAATGCACTCAAACTTTAGCAAGCTAGTTGAAGAAGTAAGCGCCGCTTACGACATAGTAATTATTGATACCCCACCAATACTTGCAGTAACCGACCCAGCAATAGTAAGTGCGCATACAGGCACTACGTTGTTAGTGGCAAGGTTTGGGCAAAACCACTTAC
The DNA here is from genome assembly GCF_014164015.1 of Pseudoalteromonas sp. SR41-1. Taxonomy (NCBI): domain Bacteria; kingdom Pseudomonadati; phylum Pseudomonadota; class Gammaproteobacteria; order Alteromonadales; family Pseudoalteromonadaceae; genus Pseudoalteromonas; species Pseudoalteromonas sp. SR41-1. Next base: position 15,438 of record NZ_JACJEK010000005.1, on the reverse strand, counting down.
GTGAAATAGACCTAACCCGTAACCGCTTTGAACAAAATGGTATTGATGTAAAAGGCGTAGTATTTAATGGTGTAATTAAAAAAGCCAGTAATGCATATGGGTATTACGGATACTATAACTACGAATACAAAAGTGATAAATAATTTATAAAAAGAAGGCATATTGGGCACTTTTGAATAAAAGTATAAAAACACGGTATTACAACGAGCTGGTCAGTACTGATAGCCTCAAAATAGAAGAAAGTCTCACTGTTCATCAATCAATTGAAGAAGATACTTTGCTAAATTATAATTAGCTATTCGTTATTCATTTAATTCAGATATAAAGTGAGTCTTTTTCTAGTGAGTAATTGCATTGTCATAAAGCTTTTGATAACTCCGCTTTACTAATTTAAAAAATTAAATTTTTTGTCAAGTTGAACGTAGTAAAAATATTAGAGATTAAACTACTTTAACTAAAACTTATACATTTAAATTAATTCTTGGTTGGTAAATCAATATGTCAGTAATTAAGAAATTAGGTGAGCTAATTTGAAGTTTATTTTCTATTCCATTTCAAATGATTTTGAAAAATTTCATAGGCGTAACGAGATTGAAGCATTAGTAAATTTAAATATTGATACTGAAGCAATTTATTTTACATCGCCTAAATTAATTACTAAGGGCTTAAAAAAGCTTTTAAAAAAAGTAGAGAAGCAGACCGAATATTATCCAAAAATTATGGTGTGTAGTTTATATGTATTAATGCCGTTAAGATGGGCATTACGTTCTAGTATTTTAACATCTCTTTTTATAACAACTCCTATTAAGGTTCAAGTTTGGTACGCTAAAAAACGTGGCTTTTCTGGAACAAATAATAAAAATATTATTAGTTGGTTTTATAAGCCTGATCAGTATCTTTATTTAAAAGTATCTAACCCTTATATTTACCTCCATTATGATAATTATAAAGGTGACGCTACATATAAATTTAGTTCGGATAATCGCTTTGATAAGACGTTAGCTAATTGTGTGAAGAACAGTTCCATCACATTGATTTCTAGCTACAATTTATTTAATAATTATAAATACCTTAAAAGTAATGGGATACACTATTATTCAAATGCAATATCGAGAGCATTAATCTCTAGTCGTAGTACTGAAGTATCAAAAGAACCTCAGGTTGTGATTGGTTTTATTGGTCAGTTAGATAAAACTTTTGATACAACATTAGTTGATAAAATAGCGAGTAATTACCCAAGCTATTTGATTAAATTAATAGGTAATGTAAGCAATGATGATGTAATAAAATTAACTCGTAAGTATATCAATGTAGAATCACTAGGTTATATGAAATACGAGAAACTACGTGAGCAAATTGAAACTTTTTCAATCGGTATTTGCCCATACATTCAAAGTGGTTTTAATAAGCACAGGAATCCGCTTAAAATCACAGAGTACTTCTCTTATGGTATACCTGTAGTTACTGTTGAATGTGATTTTGATAGGCAAGCTGAACATTTACTAAGTGTGGCTACATCAGAACAAGATTTTATAGAGCTTATAGAAAGAGAGCTGCAATCAAATAACGCCACTAAGATTGAAGAAAGAAAACTACTCGCAAAAAATAACTGCTGGGATAATCGTGCTGAGTTCGTGTTAAAACTATTAGATAATAAATAATACACCACCTGTTGATATATAATTTTTGATGCTTTAGTTGAGAAAAATTGAAAATGATAAGTAAAAAGATATTTAAAAATACAATGATGCTTTACTTTAGACAAATTCTTCTAATGCTAGTGAGTCTTTATACTGTAAGAGTTGTATTAAATACTCTTGGAGTCGAAGATTATGGTACCTATTCAGTTGTAGGTGGGATCGTTGGTTTATGTTCATTTTTAAGTACTAGTATGGCTTCAGCAACGCAACGTTTTTTTTCGTTTGCTCTGGGTAAAAATAATGAAAAATTATTAAACTCTACATTTTCAGTTAATTTAGTAATTTATGTTGGTATCGGTATAATTGCGTTAGCTTTACTAGAGATCGGTGGATATTGGTTTGTTACAACGCATTTAAATATTCCCGAAGCTAGGCTGGATGCGGCGATTATTCTTTTTCACTATTCGGTAATGACATTTTTTTTCACTGTTATGACTGCCCCTTTTATTTCTATAATAATTGCTCATGAAGATATGCATTACTTTGCATTTATTTCAATACTGGAAGGAATATTAAAATTAGCGGCTGTTTTTCTATTGACTCGGTTATCGTGGGATAAACTCGAGCTTTATGGCCTGCTAACTTTAATTGTAGCAGTTTTAATAGCCATTATGTATGGCAGTGTTTGCATAAGGAAATATAGAGAATGCCAATTTAAAAAGTTTTTTTGGGATCTTGATTTAATGAAAGAAATTTTTTCATTTACTGGATGGAGCTTATTAGGCCAATTAACTACAGTGGCAAGGTACCAAGCTGTGACCATTCTGTTGAATCAGTTCTTTAACCCGACAGTAGCTGCTGCTAGGGCAATTGCTATTATTATTTCATCGAAAGTAAATATATTTTCTAATAACTTTAATGTCGGATTATCCCCTTCGATAATTAAAAATTATGCGAGTAAGAATGAAAATGAACTATTTCTATTACTTTTTAATGGTTCAAAATTGACCTTTTTCCTAATGTGGATTTTCGTATTACCACTTCTAGTCGAAATGGAAACGATATTAACTATATGGTTAGAGGTACTTCCAGATAGTGTTGTATTATTCTCAAAGCTCGCATTGATAGAGTCATTAATTTTCTCACTGAGTATGCCAATTGCGACAGCCGCAAGAGCTACTGGTCGAGTTAAAGGATATGAGTTGATCCTTGGAACTATGCAGCTTTTAATTTTCGTCTTAGCTTTTATCGCCTTAAAGTTAGGACAACCTGCCTATAGTGTTTTTGTTATTGCGATAACAGTAAATATATTAATGTTCATAGCACGATTAATCATAGTTTCAGACTTAATAGGATTACCTAAAGGTAGATTCTTAATGGAAGTATGTGCTCCAATGGCATGTATTGTTGCTATGAGCTCAGGCTTTGCTTTTTATATTAAACAGGCTCAACACGAAAGTTTATTATATTCAGTTTTTAATGTCCTTATTTGTATATCTGTATCATTGATCTGTATGTATTACATAGGATTAGATAAGAAGTTTAGAAAAAGCGTACTTGATTATTTATCTAATAAATTTTTGTCTACAAAAAGGGGGTAAAATTGGTTTCTTTTTCAAAAAAGGCCTTTAGGTTCTTAAGAAAAGCTATAAAAAATATATCACGTTTTTTTTGTGTTTTTATTGATTATTATAAATATGGTGGGGTAACTTATGCCCAAATATCTCAAATTAACTATGGTAATACATTAGCAGGTAGGCGTGTATTAATAACCGGCGGCTCAAGTGGTATCGGTTTTGCAATTGCTCAAAAAGCGATTTCAGAGGGAGCTAAAGTAGTAATCACTGGTCGAAACATGGGTAAGTTAGAAGCAGCTAAACTTAAGATAAGCAATGATTTATTGTCAATTATTCAGTGGGATGTAAGTGAGATATCCCTTATCCACTCAAAATTAAAAGATGTGAGCAAACTACTAGGCGGTAAGCCAAATGTTTTGGTAAATAACGCTGGAATATTATTAGACCAAAACTTTTTTACTACTACAGAAGATATTTGGGATAAAACTTACCAAGTAAACTCTAAATCAATATACTTTTTAAGCCAAGCAATAGCGAATGATCTAATTAAATGCAGAGAGAAAGGGAAAATCATCAATATATCATCTACAAGTGGTTTTTATGGTACAGCCATTCCTTACGGTATGACGAAATGGGATGTCGCTGGTCTTACTGAGGGCTTGGGTAAAAAACTAGCACCGCATGGAATAATTGTAAACGGAATTGCCCCAGGAAGAACTGCTACCTCGATGTTAAATAAAGATAGTAATGACAATATTTATGATTCATTAACATCAGCCAAAAGGTATGTTATGCCAGAAGAGATTGCTGAATTGGCAATATTTTTGATGAGTGGTTCTACAAACTTTATTGTGGGACAAACTATAGTTTGCGATGGTGGTTATATATTAAAAGTACATTAAGCAACACTTAATTAGAATCAACCCCTAATAATGTTGCCGTAAACGAATTTGAATGTACAAGTTAGTAATTTTGTAACAAATATGTATTACCACCGCTTTATTTAATTGTGAATACAGTATGAAATATTTAAAGGTAAAGGCCCTATGAGTCAGCAATATACAAAAGAGATCAATGCGCAAATTGTAATTTCGTTACTAAAAGCCCATGGGGTTAAAAAAGTAATTACATCCCCAGGAGCAACAAATGTTGCTTTAGTAGGAAGCATTCAAAATGATCCTTTTTTCACCGTATATTCTTCAGTAGATGAACGATCAGCTGCATACATGGCATGCGGTTTAGCGGAAGAAAGTGGTGAGCCTGTAGCTATTAGCTGCACTGGTGCAACTGCATCTCGTAACTACATACCTGGGTTAACTGAAGCTTATTATAGAAAACTTCCAGTACTTGCAATAACATCAACTCAAGCAACAGCGAGAATCGGTCACCATATTGCCCAGGTTATTGATAGGAGTTCTATACAAAATGATATTGTTAACCTAAGTGTTGACTTACCGATAGTTAAAGATGATGAAGATAAATGGGAATGTGAGATTAAAGTTAACAAGGCAATGCTTGAGTTAACAAGGTTTGGTGGTGGGCCAGTACACATAAATTTACCAACCACGTATAAATTACCTTTTGAAAGTAAAGCGCTACCCGCATACCGAGTGATAAAGCGTTTTACTATGGGGGATGAACTCCCTGTTCTAAAAGGAAAAGTTGCTGTCTTTGTCGGTTCTCATAAAAAATGGACGGAAGCCGAGACACTAGCAGTTGATAATTTTTGCGCAATAAATAATGCCGTTGTTTTTTGTGATCATACTAGTAATTATAAGGGTAAGTACCGTGTCCTACTTGCCTTACTCGCAACACAAGAATCTATAAATAAAACGAACTATATTCCAGATACATTAATACATATAGGTGAAGTAAGTGGAGATTATTTTACTTTGAGTGTTGCTGGTAGAGAGGTATGGCGTGTTAGTGAAGATGGTGAATTAAGGGACACCTTCAGAAAGTTAACTAACGTTTTCCAAATGAAAGAGTCTTGTTTTTTTCGTGCCTATAGTAATGGTGATCTAGGGAATGATAGCTATTACTTAATGTGCAGAGATGGCCTTGATGAGATTAGAAGTAAAATCCCTGAGCTACCCTTCTCAAATATATGGGTGGCCTCACAATTAGCTCAAAGGCTACCTGAAAATTCAATTATTCATTTAGGTATCTTAAATAGTCTGCGTTCGTGGAACTTTTATGAAATACCAAAAACAGTTACTTCTGCATCAAATGTAGGTGGCTTTGGGATTGATGGGTCATTATCGTCAATTCTTGGTGCATCATTAAGTGAACCTGAAAAACCATATTTTTGTGTATTAGGTGATCTAGCTTTCTTTTATGATATGAATGCTATTGGCAACCGCCATGTAGGTAATAACTTAAGAATCATGCTAATTAATAATGGTAAAGGTACAGAGTTTAGGCAGTATAATAGTGGAGCAGCATATTTTGGTGAAAAGGCAGATGACTTTATTGCAGCAGCAGAACATTATGGTAATAAATCTCCAACGTTAGTTAAGCAATATGTTGAAAATTTAGGTTTTGAATATATGACGGCATCCACCAAAACTAGCTTCTCATCAATGAGCGAAAAATTTCTTACTTCTGAAACTACTAAACGTCCACTTGTTTTTGAGGTTTTCACTGATAGCGATTTAGAAAGTAAAGCTTTAGAAATTATCAGAAATATTACTGACGATAAAACTCAAACAATCAAAAGTACAGCCAAAAAAATGCTAGGCACTAAGGGGATTGGTGCATTAAAAAAAGTACTAAAAAAATAATTATTTTTGTAATTAAAAAGGTTTAAAACTATTTATGTCGAATAAAGTAGGGATTGTCACTTTTCATAATGCTCACAACTACGGTGCTGTATTGCAGGCTTATGCTTTACACCGTAAACTAAGTTTGATGGGATTTGATCCTGTATTTATCCAGGATCAAGAAGATTTTGTTGGCGAAAAATATAGCTTATACCCAACATTAAATGGTAAACAATACCTTAGATATGCTAAAGCGTGGGTAAAGCTGCTCCTTGATTACAGCAGAAGAAAAAAAAGGCATGTAGCTTTTATGGATTTTATCGCAAATTACTTGCCGATATGTAAGTTAGGTAATAAATCAATTCAATTTGACAGCGTAGCTCTGGGCAGTGATCAAATATGGAACCCAAACATCACAAAAAATATCAAAGATATTTACTTTGGGATAAATGAGCAGATTATAACGGATAATATTTTTTCTTATGCAGCAAGTATGGGAAATGGTATGACAGAAGTAAATTTTACAGAAAACTTTAAAGAAAAGCTCTCTACTTTACAAAATTTAGGAGTAAGAGAATCATCTTTAGGGGACATGATTTATGATAAGTTCTCGCTAAACCATTCAATTAACCTTGATCCGACCCTATTATTAGAGAAGGCCGAGTGGGACAAGTTAGTAGGCCATTCAGATATTACAGAACGCTATTTATTGGTTTATGAAGTAGAAAAGAATGAGAATACACAAGCTGTAGTTGATCTGATAGCAAAGCGAATGGATCTGAAAGTAAAGGTCATTTCTTCAAAGCTAAATGGTGAAAGTTTTAGTAATGAGATAACGACAGCTTCACCTATTGAATTTTTATCATTATTTAAAAATGCAAATTTTGTAGTAACTACAAGCTTCCACGGTACAGTTTTTTCTATTATTAATGAGATTCCCTTTTTTACTATCAAGTTTAATAATGGGGTTGATCTGCGGTCATCGGGATTACTTACTTCAGTAGAGTTGCAAGAACGTCATATCAATAGTATTGATGATATTGATGATATTAGTGAATTAGAAATAGATTTTACACGTGCTAATAATCAGCTTTCTAAACTAAGAAGCATATCTGAAAAGTATTTAGAAAATTCCTTAACAAAATAAATAGTAATTTAAATTCAAACTAGGAAGAGTAGTGTTGGGTAAGATATTAAATTTTTTAAAAAAATTCAAAAGTGTAATCGAAAAGTTTGAGTTGAAACTTGAACAAAGCAATCGCAGAAATTATTTATTGAATGAAGCTTTGACATCAAATAAGTCTATTACTTCTGTTGGTAATGACTACAAAAGAGAGTTGATTGTAAGCTTAACCACCTATAGTAAAAGAATTCATGAAGTACATCTAGTTGTAGAGTCTATAGCGCAACAGACACTTAAACCGAACCGTTTAATCCTATGGTTAGATGAAACTGAGTTCACTTTAGACACAATTCCACTTATTTTAAAAAAACAAATGGAAAGAGGGTTAGAGATTTATTTTTGTCCAAACTATCGCTCCTATAAAAAATTAATACCTACATTACAGAATTATCCAAAAGCAAACATCATCACCATTGATGACGATATCTTATACCCTCATGATATGGTTGAGCTACTTTATAAGGAACATATCCAGTTTCCTGATTGTGTAATTGGACATAGGGTTCATCAAATTAAATCTAATTCTGACGGGAATCCTTTGCCTTATAAAAGATGGAATTTGGAGATATCATGTAATGTAGCTGGTGACGACATTATTGCAATTGGTGTTGGTGGAATTTTTTACCCTTATGGATCACTGAACGAAGAATGTCTAAAGATAAATAGCTTTAATGACTTAGCTCCAAATGCTGATGATATTTGGTTTAAAGCTATGTCGTTACTAAACGGTAAAACACATAAAAAAGTAAGTGACAATCGTAAATTTTGGAATCGATTTTTGTTGTTAGAAGAATCTCAGGATATAGCTCTTTATTATGATAATAAAGAAAACGATGGTAACGATAACCAAGTAAAAGCTGTTTTTGAAAAATATAAACTTAAAATTTGATATTAAATTTTTCTTTAAAATACTACATTCATTTTTATCTTTAAAATATAAAGATAAGCTTGAGCCCTTTATACAATATCAGAAGATAGATTTTAATGGATAAAATTTCAGTAATTATTACTAGCTTTAATCGAGGTGAAATGCTTAGAAGAGCTATAGATTCTGTTTTAAACCAAGATTACAAAAACTTCGAGTTAATAATTGTCGATGATTGCTCTGATTCCCCTACACAAAAAGTATTAGATGCATATGAAGGTATTCAGATTGTGAAAATAATTAGAATGCAAGAGAATTCTGGTGCGAACATTTGCAGGAATGTAGGAATTAATTCTGCAACCGGCGTGTTTTACACTGGGTTGGACGATGATGACTATTTTTTGCCCAGTCGATTGAATATACTATATAAAAACTTTGATAAAAAGTTTTCTTTTATATGTGATAATTACCAGATTAATAATGGTAATAAACTATATAAGAGATTTCTAGGTGGGGAGCGAGTATTTAATCCTGATAAATTAACAAAAACTAATCAAGCTGGTAATCAAATATTTACTTATCTTGAAAGAGTAAAGGACATTGCTGGATTTGATGAAAATCTTAAACGCTTACAAGACCAAGATACTTGGTATAGATTGGCTTTAAAGTTTGGAAAGTTTAAACGTATTGATAAGTGCTCTTATGTCATGGACGTTAGTCATGAAGCCACTCGTATTACTAAGAGTATTAAAGAACGTGATTCTTACTATGCATTTTATAATAAACATAAAGATAGTATGTCTAGATCCTCCATATCATATAATAGGCTTAGATTAGCTTTTCTGAATAATGAGAAGTTAACTCTCATTAAATATGATAAAGACAATATCATTTTATTTTTAAAGCTTTGTTTTAAAAGGTTACTTTTTCGTTCAAATTAGGATTACTAATGAACCGAACAATTATATTTGATGTCTGTGGAACTCTTTTTTTCTCAAATACTACATTTGATTTTGTAAAATATTACCATATGCATAAAAAAAATAAGTTAAAAAGTTTTTTTATTAAACGGTTAACTGGTAATTTAGGTAAAGTTATGCATCGATTTTTAAATATATCGATAAGAAAGTTAATCATCAGTACACTTAAGGGAGAATTAGTATCAGATGTTGAATATCTTGCAGCTGAGTTTGTTAGATCGAATTTGGAAAATAAAAAAATAGAATCTATATTTAACGAATTTACTCAATTAAAGAAAAATAATAATGTCGTGCTCGTTTCCGCATCGATAGAGCCAGTAATAAAAAGTATAGCTGAGCTATATGGTGTTTATTTCCAATGCAGCGAGTTAGAAATTAAAAATGAAAAGTACACTGGTATTATTTCGAAAGATCTCAAAGGAAATAAACATCTTTATATAGATAGTGCTTCAGCTTTTTATTCTGATAACTTAGATGATCTCGCTTGCTCATTTATGGTAGAAAATTTTTATTTTATTCGCCACAAAATGAGTAATAGATATAAAGCTTTTGACTACAGTGAAAATGTTGAGGTGATTAATGTATAGTTATCTTCCTTTTGAGTATACATTTAAGACTAGAATCAAGACAAAGGCTGAACGATTAAGTTGGTTTATTATATTTCCTTTTGCATTAGCTTTAATATCAGTGCTTCAATTAGGGTGGGCTAATTTATTTCAAATTTTATTAACTTTTCTTGTCTGTATGAGTAGCTACGAGATTGGCTATATCTATAACGATAACATTACTACTGAAAATGAAGTAAATCCTACAGAAAGAGTTAATAAGCTTCCTACTAATTTTTCTTATAAAAAAGCTATATTACTATGTTTCTTATGGTTCATAGCACTATTTTTTAGTAGTTACTTACTATGGGGTGGAGATTTTTCTTTATATCTAATAATTGCCTTTAGTATAATTCAAGTTATATTTTATATGCATAATGTGATACGGAATCGTTTTAATATTTTTACTTATTTTGGTTTGGTGTCTAGCCGATACTTGTTACCAGTTGCTTATTTTATAGAGTTGAATACCGCGCTATTCATTTTATTCATTTTCCCAGTTTGTAGAACTATAGAACATGCATGCAAGGTTAAGTACGGTCTTTCATATTTAAATAAAGTAATTACTAACTTTGATCTATATAGAGTTTTTTATTATTTAATAGTATTTATAACGGTATTTATTTTTTCTGGTAACGAAGGTTTTTTAATTATCTCGTCTTATTTTTTAGTTTATAGAGTTTTAGCTGCGTTTATAGCCAAAAAGAACTTTGTAAAAAGAAATAAACATCCATCTTATAAATAACACCAGAAGAGTTAGTTAATGATATTAATATTTTTATTTTTCTTTTTTATAGCCTTGGGTTTAGATCGGAGTAATAGAAAAATAATTTCTTTATCGCTAGCTCCATTAATATTTTTAATGTCAATATCATTTATTACTATTGGTAGTGCCGATACTGAACTGTTTTTATATCAAGCAAAACCATCGTTGACAGAAAGTTACTATTATTTATTTATTTTAAGCTGCATGTTTTTTGTTACATCAATTATTTTATCAAACTTTATTATTGGTAAAGACTCTAAAAGTTTAAAGCAAGGATTAGTAGGGGGGGGGAGTAGCGAACTAAAAATTATTACTAGGCTATTTTTTATTACTTCTTTTATTTCTTTTATAGCCTTCGTTTATAATCTGAACTCTTTAATTTCTCATGCTATGTCTTCTTCCGCATTTAATGCTAGAGGTTACGAGAAAGCATTTGGCAGTGAAAGTATTGTTAATTATTTTTATTTTTTTCATATGATTTCAATCTTTTGTTATTCATTAATTAAATTTAAATATAAAGAAAATATAAGGTACGGTAAAATTATAGTTCTAGTTATGATATTTTCAGCAATATGCCATGGTATCAAATTCACAGTTTATGATGTCATCGTTCCATCCCTTATTTTATATTATTTATACGCAGATAAAATTAGGATACGCTTTCTTCTTTCCGTGATAGGCCTATTTATAGTTTTTTTATGGCTATTTTTTACTTATGTTCGAGGTGCATCTGAAGAGGTTACTTGGTACCAAGCCCTATTTAATTATGTAATACCAAATTATTATAATCTAATGTTTGTTATTGAGTCCCATGGTATAAACTCTGACTATGGTTTTAGTTTATGGTATCCGCCTAAACTACCGAAACCAGAAGGGATCTCTGAAGTCATAATGGTAACAGAAGGTTTTCAGCTCAATTTCAGGTATAACATGTACACGGCTCTTAATGCTGGTTATCGAGTTTTTGGAGTTTTTGCAGGTGTAATATTGTTAGTGGCTGCATTCTTTACTGCTTGGTCATATAAAGGTTTATCTCGTTTTGGTGGGGTTATCTATACTTTTATATTTTCTATTTGCATCTTGTCAAATAGCTTAATGTTCTACTATTGGACTTATAATAAATTGAAATATTGGTGGTTAATTACAGCCGTAATTGGGATTGTATTTATCCTCAGATTGAGATTAAAAAAACAATAGCGCCCTCGTTTAAAATATAAAGAGAGAATAATGTATTCAATTGCAATTACTGCTAATACTAGCTGGTACCTTTATAACTTTAGAAAAAACACAATTTTAGCAATGCTTGATAAAGGACATAAAGTGTATGCCATTGCGCCTAGAGATACTTACTCTAAAAAACTAGAGGCACTGGGTTGTATGTTTATAAATATAAACATTGACAGTGGAGGAACCAACCCAATTAATGATCTATGTACTTTATATGATTTTTATAGAGTATATAAAGAGTATAGATTTGACGTGTCTTTAAACTTTACACCTAAGAACAATATCTACAGCACACTTGCAGCGAAAGTAGTTGGAGTTAAAGCTATAAATAATATTGCAGGCCTTGGCACATTATTTATTAATGAAAGTGTTCCTTCTAAAATAGCTAGAGCTTTGTATAAATACAGCCAAAGCAAAGCTGACTTTATTTTTTTTCAAAATGAAGATGATAGAGCATTATTTAAATCTCACCGAATTGCCCAGAATGTCAAGTCTGATAGATTGCCTGGTTCTGGCGCTGATTTATCCCGCTTTATTGTATCACCCGCTCCTGACGATGGTGTTACCCGCTTTTTACTTATTGCTCGTATGCTTTTCGATAAAGGTATAGGGCAATATGTAGAAGCGGCAAGAGCACTCAAAAGTAAATACGGCAATAGTGTTGAGTTTAGGCTATTAGGTTTTTTAGATGTTGATAATCCTTCAGCGGTTTCAAAAGCACAAATGAATGCTTGGGTAGATGAAGGCGTAGTCAATTATTTAGGTACCTCTGATAATGTTGAAGCGGAGATAGCGCAGGTAGATTGTATGGTACTTCCATCATATTACCGCGAAGGCGTACCAAAATCTTTGCTTGAAGCTGGCGCTATGGGTAAACCTATAGTTACAACCGACAATGTAGGTTGTAGAGAAACTATTGATAATGGCGTTAATGGTTTTATTTGCGAACCCCGAAGCACTAAAAGCCTAACTGATGCTCTAGATAAAATAATAACCATGTCACATTCTGAACGCCTTAAACTTGGTATTAACAGTCGCCGTAAAATTGAAAATGAATTTGATGAAAAAATAGTGATAAAAAAATACCTACTTGCTTTAAAAAGCCTTTAAAACCTAGTTATTAATTTTTGTAAGTAATTACCTACCTCAGTATCGGAATACTATATGTTTTTAGATCTCTCGTTTACCTTTTTTATTGCTTTTGCCAGTTTGTTTTTAATGAGAAAAACAGCTCGAAAAATAGGGTTAGTCGACAAGCCATCTGGCCGTAAAATGCATACAGGTAATATACCTCTTGTTGGTGGTGTAGCTATATGTATCACCATAGTGCAATACATATATTCTCACCCAGGTATGATTAACCATGCTAACTTGTATATGTGCTGTATTGTAGGTTTAACAGCTGTTGGTGCATTAGATGATAGGTATGACTTAAGTGTAAAAATACGTATGCTGGTACAAACTCTTATATCTATCGCAATGATTTACTTTGCTAAAGCAGAGTTGGTTACACTTGGAGATATATTAGGGTTTGGCGACATTAGCTTGGGCTATGGTTATGTAGGTGGCTTAATTACTATATTAGCCGTTATAGGCTGTATCAATGCCTTTAATATGGTTGATGGAATCGATGGTCTTTTAGGTGGGCTGTCTGTAGTTACATTTGGTGCAATTGGTATTTTACTTAATATGGCTAATGAGCAAAGCTTAAGTTATTTATGTTTATTATTGGTCGTGTGTATGATCCCTTATATTATTATGAACTTGGGCCTTATAGGCCGTGAGCGTAAAGTGTTTATGGGCGATGCTGGTAGTATGATGATTGGTTTTACGGTTATTTGGCTATTAATTGGCGCAAGCCAAACCCCAGGGAACCCTATGATACGACCTGTAACCGCATTGTGGCTAATTGCACTACCATTAATGGATATGGTTGCGATAATGGTGCGCCGTGTTAAACAAGGTAAATCTCCGTTTAAGCCCGATCGTGAACATTTACACCATATTTGCCAGCGCTTGGGCTGCTCGCCTACACAAACACTTATTTTAATATGCTCAATTGCATCTGTATTTGCAGGTATAGGCATAATTGGTGAGGTTTTTGTAATACCCGAATTTTTAATGTTTTATAGTTTTTTAGTTGTGTTTGCAGGTTACTTACTTGTACTAATTAATTACTGTAAAATTATAAACTTTTTTAGACGTAAGTTAGACCTGCCAGAAAAACAATATTCTGCGAGTAAGTAAAACTATTAGAGTGCGAAGAGAATTTGTGCCTACTTGATGAATATATTGTAGGTGAGGTTTTACGCTCCGCTTTTGGTAAAGTTAGTTTACATGAGCGCGAAGTAAATTCGCACCTACAGCTGACATATATCGTAGGTGAGGTTTTATACCTCGCTTTTTATAATGTTAAATTACATAGCCGTGCAGTAAATTAGAGAGTATTGATTGGTGTATATTTCAATATTTTCATTTCTTTCTCATTTTTATTATTCTGTAAAAACCTTTAGTAATATCATTTGATATTACATTTTGGCTAAAGTCTTTTAGCTAGAGCCTAATTTATAACTCTGATAGAATCATTTTATTAATTATTAACTAATCTTAAAGGATTAATATGAAAATTGCCGTAGTAGGTACAGGCTATGTAGGCCTCTCTAACGCTATGTTGCTAGCACAGCACAATGAAGTGGTTGCATTAGATATAGATGAACAAAAAATAGCACTTTTAAATAATAAAAAGTCACCAATTGTCGATACCGAAATTAGTGACTTTTTAACACGTAGTGACTTAAATTTTACAGCAACTACCGACAAAGTAGCTGCCTATAAAAATGCTGATTTTGTAATTATTGCGACTCCAACCGATTACGATGTTGAAAATAACTACTTTAATACAAACTCTGTAGAGGCTGTAATTAAAGATGCCACAGCACATAACCCAAGTGCAGTTATGGTCATTAAATCGACGGTACCAGTTGGTTTTACGCAAGGTATAAAAGAAAAGCTCGGCATTAGTAACTTAATATTTTCGCCAGAATTTTTACGTGAAGGTAAAGCACTACACGATAACTTATACCCCTCGCGTATTGTTGTAGGTGAGCAAAGTGAGCGCGCAAGTGTGTTTGCTAACTTACTTAAGCAAGGTGCTATCAAAGAAGATATTGAAGTACTTTTTACTGACTCAACAGAAGCCGAAGCTATTAAGTTGTTCTCAAACACTTATTTAGCTATGCGTGTGGCTTATTTTAATGAGCTTGATAGCTACGCTGAATCACATGGCTTAAACTCTAAACAAATTATACAGGGTGTTAGCTTAGACCCTCGTATAGGTAGCCATTACAATAATCCATCGTTTGGTTACGGTGGCTACTGCTTACCAAAAGATACTAAGCAGCTACGTGCAAACTATGCAAATGTACCGAACAATATTATTGGTGCCATTGTTGATGCTAATACTACGCGTAAGGACTTTATTGCAGACTCAATAATTAAGCGTAGCCCTAAAGTGGTTGGTGTATATCGTTTAGTAATGAAAACAGGGTCTGATAACTTCAGAGCTTCTGCTATTCAAGGCATTATGAAGCGTATTAAAGCTAAAGGTATTGAGGTAGTAGTTTACGAACCAGTACTAGAAGAAAGCGAATTTTATCACTCTCGCGTAATTAAAGACTTAAATGAATTTAAGCAAATATCTGACGTTGTTGTATCTAACCGTATGGTTGAAGAGCTCAGTGATATTGCTGACAAAGTTTATACTCGCGATTTGTTTGGTAGCGATTAATAAACAAAGTTTAAAGGCTAAAGGCTAAAGGCTAAAGGCTAAAGGC
>NZ_JACJEK010000059.1:0-389 GCF_014164015.1 Pseudoalteromonas sp. SR41-1 | reverse complement strand
AATATGCGCAGCCCTAGCGAGATAAAGTTCAACTTTATAATCGCAACGTTCTTTAACAATATAAAGCAATCATCTGTGTGGGCACTCGTACAGATTGAGTTCTAACAGCCAAGCTACTTAGGTAGCGAGGCAAACAAATTAGAGTCTCAATTGAAACTGAGTGACCATATGTTATTAAAAGATTCAGCCTTGAGCTGTTTTGATTTCACTTTTTTAAAAGTGAAAATAATAACGCACAGTCAATTCGTTTTTGGCAACAAAAACAAAAATTCAGAATTCATTGAGCTGTCGAAAGACATAAAACTTTTTAATTGAAGAGTTTGATCATGGCTCAGATTGAACGCTGGCGGCAGGCCTAACACATGCAAGTCGAGCGGTAACAGAAAGTA
>NZ_JACJEK010000058.1:0-412 GCF_014164015.1 Pseudoalteromonas sp. SR41-1 | reverse complement strand
GCCAAGGCATCCACCGTGTACGCTTAGTCACTTAACCATACAACCCAAACGGGTCTTTGTTTTGTGACAGTTTAACTTCGCCAGAAGTCAATATTGAATACTAAAGTAGATACCAATCAATCAACTCGTAAGAGTTAATCAAATGGCACTGAATGGTACTGCTACCATTCTTTTTTTACTTTTGAAAACTCTTGATAAATACAATGTATCTATCAGAATTTTATTATCAGCTTTTCCAAATTTTTAAAGAGCATATTAATTAGTTATCCCGAAGGACAAGCACTAATTAACAATCATCTGTGTGGACACTACGAACAAATAAGTTCTAAATCGTATAAGGAGGTGATCCAGCCCCAGGTTCCCCTAGGGCTACCTTGTTACGACTTCACCCCAGTCATGAATCACTCCGTGG
>NZ_JACJEK010000057.1:0-421 GCF_014164015.1 Pseudoalteromonas sp. SR41-1 | reverse complement strand
CTACGATAGTTGCTACAACACCAGCACCTACAGTACGACCACCTTCACGGATAGCAAAACGAAGACCTTCATCCATCGCGATTGGTGCGATTAGAGTTACTGTCATCTTGATGTTATCACCAGGCATTACCATTTCTACGCCTTCTGGTAACTGTACGTCACCAGTTACGTCAGTTGTACGGAAGTAGAACTGTGGACGGTAACCTTTGAAGAATGGAGTATGACGACCACCTTCATCTTTAGAAAGTACGTATACTTCTGAAGTGAATGTAGTATGTGGGTTGATTGAACCAGGCTTAGCTAGTACTTGACCACGTTCAACGTCTTCACGCTTAGTACCACGTAGAAGTGCACCAATGTTCTCACCAGCACGACCTTCGTCAAGAAGCTTACGGAACATTTCAACACCAGTACAAGTAGA
>NZ_JACJEK010000056.1:0-503 GCF_014164015.1 Pseudoalteromonas sp. SR41-1 | reverse complement strand
AATGGTACAAGCGATGCGGCAGATAACACCACCATTAGCTTAACGTTTGAAGACAGTGCAGGGAATATTACGACTGTTGATACGACCGTAACGGGTGGAGTATGGAGTGTCGATGCACCAACTGATTTAGCCGAAGGCGAATATACTGTCACCGCACAGGTAGACGATGGCCTAGGTAATATCGGCAGCGCCACCGAGACAGGTCAGATAGACCTTACTGGTCCGAGCCTTGTTATTACCGACAACGGTGTAGGGAACGACACCACGCCAACGATTGCAGGTACCAGCGATGCACCGCAAGGCAGTGAAGTAACGATTGTTGTCACCGACAGCAGCGGCGCAGCGCAAACCATGAGTGCCACCGTGCTTGCTAATGGTACGTGGTCAATCCCTGTACCGGTAGCACTTGCAGAAGGTACATACACCGTAAGCGCGAGTGTTGAAGATACCGCAGGCAACGACACCACCGCAACAGGCGCAGGTGAAATAGATACCACTGCACC
>NZ_JACJEK010000055.1:0-503 GCF_014164015.1 Pseudoalteromonas sp. SR41-1 | reverse complement strand
AATGGTACAAGCGATGCGGCAGATAACACCACCATTAGCTTAACGTTTGAAGACAGTGCAGGGAATATTACGACTGTTGATACGACCGTAACGGGTGGAGTATGGAGTGTCGATGCACCAACTGACTTAGCCGAAGGCGAATATACTGTCACCGCAGAGGTAAATGATGGCCTAGGTAATATCGGCAGCGCCACAGAGACAGGTCAGATAGACCTTACTGGTCCGAGCCTTGTTATTACCGACAACGGTGTAAGCAACGACACCACGCCAACGATTGCAGGTACCAGCGATGCACCGCAAGGCAGTGAAGTAACGATTGTTGTCACCGACAGCAGCGGCGCAGCGCAAACCATGAGCGCCACCGTACTAGCCAATGGCACGTGGTCAATCCCTGTACCGGTAGCACTTGCAGAAGGTACATACACCGTAAGCGCGAGTGTTGAAGATACCGCAGGCAACGACACCACCGCAACAGGCGCAGGTGAAATAGATACCACTGCACC
>NZ_JACJEK010000054.1:0-605 GCF_014164015.1 Pseudoalteromonas sp. SR41-1 | reverse complement strand
ACGCTATAATTCCCTTCGGCTAATGTGCCTGTTGGTGTCGCACTCCAGTTACCATTGGCATCGGTTTGTACATCAATGCTTTGAGTGGCATTTGCTGCATCTGTAAACGTCACCGTGATGGTGCTGTTAGGCGCATCACTGGTGCCTGTCACAGTTGGCGTGCTGTCATTTGTTAATAATGGCGCATCTACACTCACACTTGGTGCTGTGGTATCAATGGTGCCGTTGCCGGTAATATCGGTGCTGTTTCCTGCCACATCGCTGATGTTGGCGGTGATCGTGTACGGCCCTTCTGCCAGTGCAGTCGGTACTTCTACAGAGAAGTTACCATCGGCATCCACAGTGGTGGTAAAGGTTTGTGTATTGCCTTGATCGTCCACAACCGTGAAGTTAATAACCGTGCCTTCAACGGCATCACTTGTGCCACTGAGTGTCGGGGTGATGTCATTACTTGAGCCTGGGCTGGTAAGTACAAGTGTCGGTGCAGTGGTATCTATTTCACCTGCGCCTGTTGCGGTGGTGTCGTTGCCTGCGGTATCTTCAACACTCGCGCTTACGGTGTATGTACCTTCTGCAAGTGCTACCGGTACAGGGATTGACCACGT
>NZ_JACJEK010000053.1:0-697 GCF_014164015.1 Pseudoalteromonas sp. SR41-1 | reverse complement strand
CCACGGAGTGATTCATGACTGGGGTGAAGTCGTAACAAGGTAGCCCTAGGGGAACCTGGGGCTGGATCACCTCCTTATACGATTTAGAACTTATTTGTTCGTAGTGTCCACACAGATGATTGTTATTGTAAAGAGAACAACACTTATTGTTTTGGGTCTGTAGCTCAGCTGGTTAGAGCGCA
The DNA here is from genome assembly GCF_014164015.1 of Pseudoalteromonas sp. SR41-1. Lineage (NCBI taxonomy): Bacteria > Pseudomonadati > Pseudomonadota > Gammaproteobacteria > Alteromonadales > Pseudoalteromonadaceae > Pseudoalteromonas > Pseudoalteromonas sp. SR41-1. The sequence continues at coordinate 515 of NZ_JACJEK010000053.1, read as the reverse complement.
CCCCTGATAAGGGTGAGGTCGGTAGTTCAAATCTACTCAGACCCACCACTTCTTGTCTAATCAAGAAGATGGTTAAAACAGTAAGTACCAGCATATGTGGGGCTATAGCTCAGCTGGGAGAGCGCCTGCCTTGCACGCAGGAGGTCAGCAGTTCGATCCTGCTTAGCTCCACCACTTTTACTTCTTAAAAATAAATATTCTTTATCGGGCCATTAACCGCCTGAGAATAGAGTGTGTTTAATTTTGAGAGGTTTTTGTATCTCTTGCTCTTTAAAAATTTGGAAAAGCTGATAATAAAATTCTGATAGATACTTTGTATTTATCAAGAGTTTTCAAAAGTAAAAAAGAATGGTAGCAGTACCATTCAGTGCCATTTGATTAACGTTTTACGTTGATTGATTGGTATCTACTTTAGTATTCAATATTGACTTCTGGCGAAGTTAAACTGTCACAAAACAAAGACCCGTTTGGGTTGTATGGTTAAGTGACTAAGCGTACACGGTGGATGCCTTGGC
>NZ_JACJEK010000052.1:0-790 GCF_014164015.1 Pseudoalteromonas sp. SR41-1 | reverse complement strand
CGGTTTAAATATGCCACATATAATAAATGAGTTAATAAGCTAGTTCTTATTTGTGGTGACTGACAATTTTAATTGTAGAACTAAGATATTGTGCTTATAAAGTTTAATCGGAAAGTTACTTCCCAATCCATGTATTGTCATTTTGATATTGACCAGAGCAAGCGCTGTTATATGCAAGTTGGCCCGTAGACTTATCTCGACAGCGCCAGACTAGGTTGTAGTTGCCATCATAAAACTGGTCCCATGCATAACCAGAAGAATAGTTATTTGACCCGCCAGCTCCTGCCGCAGCAACAGCTAAAACGACAACACCTACCGCAACGACAGCAGCAACAACGCCTTGAGCGATTTCTTTTCTGTCTTGTGCAGCTAATATCTCACATTTGTATTGAGTGAGTGTTCTATATTTAACTTCTCTGTTAAGTGCGTAGATATAGTTCGCTTCATCAGTATTTCCGGCTGTATAAGTTTTAGCGAGGATATCTTTATCATTAAGGTAGTTTCGACACACTTGGGCATCTGTTAATTCAGAGTCACCGGCAATGATGGCGTGTCTAGAGGCTGAACAGCCTGTAATAAGGCTAAGTATTAGAAAAGATGCATAGTGTTTTTAACTAAAGTCATTAGTAAATTATTCCATAATTAAAATAAGCTTTGAGTAAGCCCATAATTCCTTTGTGAAATTTTAACAAGCCGATGGTGATTTTACTAATTGTTATTAAAGGGATTTTTCATCTTTAAGTCTAAAGCATGCTTATATCAGCTCTAATTAAACTATCGTCTCACAAAA
>NZ_JACJEK010000051.1:0-790 GCF_014164015.1 Pseudoalteromonas sp. SR41-1 | reverse complement strand
TTTTGTGAGACGATAGTTTAATTAGAGCTGATATAAGCATGCTTTAGACTTAAAGATGAAAAATCCCTTTAATAACAATTAGTAAAATCACCATCGGCTTGTTAAAATTTCACAAAGGAATTATGAGCTTACTCAAAGCTTATTTTAATTATGGAATAATTTACTAATGACTTTAGTTAAAAACACTATGCATCTTTTCTAATACTTAGCCTTATTACAGACTGTTCAGCCTCTAGACACGCCATCATTGCCGGTGACTCTGAATTAACAGATGCCCAAGTGTGCCGAAACTACCTTAATGATAAAGATATCCTCGCTAAAACTTATACAGCCGAAAATACTGATGAAGCGAAGTATATCTACGCACTTAACAGAGAAGTTAAATATAGAACACTCACTCAATACAAATGTGAGATATTAGCTGCACAAGACAGAAAAGAAATCGCTCAAGGCATTGTTGCTGCTGTCGTTGCGTTAGGTGTTGTCGTTTTAGCTGTTGCTGCGGCAGGAGCTGGCGGGTCAAATAACTATTCTTCTGGTTATGCATGGGACCAGTTTTATGATGGCAACTACAACCTAGTCTGGTGCTGTCGAGATAAGTCTACGGACCAACTTGCATATAACAGCGCTTGCTCTGGTCAATATCAAAATGACAATACATGGACTGGGAAGTAACTTTCCGATTAAACTTTATAAGCACAATATCTTAGTTCTACAATTAAAATTGTCAGTCACCACAAATAAGAACTAGCTTATTAACTCATTTATTATATGTGGCATATTTAAACCG
>NZ_JACJEK010000050.1:0-857 GCF_014164015.1 Pseudoalteromonas sp. SR41-1 | reverse complement strand
AAACCGCACGTAAACGTTGGTACAATCGGCCACGTTGACCACGGTAAAACTACACTAACTGCAGCAATCACTAACGTACTTGCAAAAGTATACGGCGGTGTTGCTAAAGATTTCGCATCAATCGATAACGCTCCAGAAGAGCGCGAACGTGGTATCACTATTTCAACGTCTCACGTTGAATACGATACACCTACACGTCACTACGCACACGTAGATTGTCCTGGTCACGCCGATTATGTTAAAAACATGATCACTGGTGCTGCTCAAATGGACGGCGCGATCTTAGTAGTTGCTGCGACAGATGGCCCTATGCCACAAACGCGTGAGCACATCCTTCTTTCTCGTCAGGTTGGCGTTCCTTACATCATCGTATTCATGAACAAATGTGACATGGTTGATGACGAAGAGCTACTTGAACTAGTAGAAATGGAAGTTCGTGAACTTCTTTCTGAATACGATTTCCCAGGTGATGACTTACCTCTAATCGCTGGTTCTGCGCTTAAAGCGTTAGAAGGCGAGAAAGAGTGGGAAGATAAGATTGTTGAGCTTGCAAACGCACTTGATTCTTACATCCCAGAGCCAGAGCGTGACATCGATAAGCCATTCATCATGCCTATCGAAGACGTTTTCTCAATCCAGGGTCGTGGTACTGTTGTAACTGGTCGTGTTGAAGCTGGTATCATCCGCATCAATGACGAAGTAGAAATTGTTGGTATCAATGATACAACTCGTTCTACTTGTACTGGTGTTGAAATGTTCCGTAAGCTTCTTGACGAAGGTCGTGCTGGTGAGAACATTGGTGCACTTCTACGTGGTACTAAGCGTGAAGACGTTGAACGTGGTCAAGTACTAGCTAA
>NZ_JACJEK010000004.1:221331-250495 GCF_014164015.1 Pseudoalteromonas sp. SR41-1 | reverse complement strand
GGGGCAATTTACTCTTTGTTGCCTACATGGATGTAGGTAAGGGGCGTGAGCAGGACGCGGAAGCTTTGCTCGGTTTTTACTTAGCCCGCTAGGTTACAAACCTCACGCCGCGATTAAATCGCCCCAAGATTGAACAAATTTTAATCCTGAAAGGTCAACAGGCCCTAGTCATTTAAATAATATTCAACACTGGTTACCACTCTTATATTTTTTATTTGCGGTGTGTTTGAATCTCGATTACTGATACTAAATTGCCCTTGGCGAGCTGTTTTTATTTTGCCTAATTTTGAATTAGAGTCTTTAGCAAATTTATTAGCGACTTCACGCGCTTTTTCAGTTGCTTCTTGCACCATCGCAGGCTTTACATCATTGAGGCCAGTAAAGATGTATTCAACTTTTGTTTCGTAGCTATCTTGCACTATTGCGATATCTTGTTTAGCAAGTTGGCTTACTTTACTCAGCGCGTTTTGCACTTTATCTGGCGCAGCAGAATAAACAATAATATTTGAGCGCACTATGTATCTAAATTGTTGATTTTCATTACTGTATTCACGTGCTTGCTTATCAATAACTGACTGGCTACCTATTGTTATTTCATCGTCGTCAAAACCATGGAGTTTTAAAAAAGCAGTTACCGCATCATTTTTTTTCTCAACTCGGCTTACTAATTTTTCAAGGTTATTGTCGGCATCACTAAATTGCAGAGGCCAAATTACCGTATCGGCTATTACTTCTCGCTCGGCCAATCCCTTAACCTGCACAGTACGTTCCATCCCTTTCACACTCAAAGCGGTACTTTTTAAAATAAACCCTAAGCTAATTAAGCCTATACTTAAACAAATAGCCGCTATAACAATGTAAAAACCGGGGGTTTTATTCACAATAATCTCCTTGATTGATATCAATAATAAGCATCGAGACGCTCGAAATAACACAGTAAACAGGGTACATTGAGACTATAAATAACGCAAAATTTAATCAGCCTAGGAAAAACCATGAGCCTTAAGCGTATAACCCAATTTTTTAACCCAAGCTCAGTGGCCGTTATTGGCGCCTCTAACATATCAACTCGGGCTGGTTTTGTGGTTATGCGCAACTTACTTCAAGGTGGCTTTAAAGGGCCAATAATGCCTGTTACTCCAAGCCATAGCGCAGTACATGGCGTACTTGCTTACCCTTCTATTGCTGACTTACCAAAAGTACCCGACCTTGCTGTTATTTGTACTAACAAAAACACCTTAATTGATATTATTGAGCAGCTTGGAGAGCTTGGCTGTAAAACCGCTATTGTTATTGCCGATGGGCTGTCTGGGGAGCAAAAAAGCGCGCTTAAAGCATGTGCTCAAGCCAAGCAAGTTACTTTGCTTGGACCCAACTGTTTAGGCTTGCTGATCCCTCATATTGGTTTAAATGCGAGCTTTTCACATACCGTGGCAAGCCCAGGTAAAATAGCATTTGTATCACAATCAGCAGCAGTATGCTCAACCATTTTAGATTGGGCTAAAAACAAAGAAATTGGCTTTTCATATTTTGTATCAGTAGGCGATTGCCTTGATATAAACTTTAATGAACTACTCGACTTTTTAGGTCGTGATGCTAAAACCAAAGCTATTTTACTCTACATAGATAACATTGAAGATATTCGTGGCTTTATATCAGCAGCAAGAGCCGCGGCCTTTAGTAAGCCTGTAATTGCGATTAAAACAGGTAAAACAACTGCGGGCGCACTTGCAGCCGAAATTCACACCGGTGGAAAGCAAAGCTCTGACGCTGTTTACGATGCGTTATTTCAACGAGCGGGTATGCTGCGTGTAAATGATTTACGAGAGCTATTTGCAGCGACACAAACACTCGCCATGCATCCAAAATTATTAAAAGTAGAACAACTGACAATTTTAACTAATGGTGGCGGCCCGGGTGTTATGGCTGTTGATGAGCTAATTCAAAGCTCCGGTAAATTAGCAGAACTAAGCATTGAAACCCGAAATGCGCTAAATAAAGTCATTCCACAATCAGAAACCACCTCAAACCCTGTGGATATTTTTGGCGACTCAGCACCTGCGCGTTATAAGCAAGCATTAGAAATTTTACTGCACGCAAAAGAAGTTAAAAACTTACTGATTATCCATACTCCCTCAGCGCTTGCGCCCAGCGAAGACTACGCCAACATTATTGTAGAAACCTTACAAACATTACCCAAAATGGCGCGCCCTTACGTTATAACTAACTTTATGGGTGAAGACGCATCTTACGCCGCCAGAAAAGTGTGCTCAAACAACGCAATACCCACTTATCGTACGCCCGAAGGGGCTGTAGGCGCATTTATGCACTTGGTAACGTATCGTCGTAACCAAAAGCATTTAACGCAAACACCTGAGTCGAACACTGATGACGCTAAAATAAATAAGGTGGCAGCTAGAACCCTTATTAATGAGTTTTTAGATGATGGACAAAGCTACTTACCTACTCATCAGGCAAGCCAAGTATTGAACCACTATGGTATTAAATGCATTCAAACTGAGGTCGCTTACACCCCAACAGAAGCCAAAGAGCAAGCCATAGAGCTTGGTTTTCCAGTCGCATTAAAACTGATTAGTCCAAGTATTGCCTCAAAGTCTGAAGTAGGTGGGGTGGTGCTTAATTTAAACGACGCCAACGAGGTTGGACAAACTGCTTTTGCGATGCTTATCCGTATTAAAAACACTTATCCGGATGCTGTTATTGAAGGGTTTTCATTACAAAAAATGGCGCCGCGAGCAGGCGCAAATGAGCTGCGAATTGCAATTAAAACCGAGCCTAATTTTGGCCCAGTTATATTATTAGGTGAAGCAGGCACCGGCCTTGAATATGCACAAGCCGCCGTTGCTCTGCCTCCACTGAATATGAACTTGGCAAAGTATTTAATTGCCGCAGCGCACGACAAAGGCGTATTAAAGGAGCGCATACTCCCCGAGAAAGTTGATAAGTATCGTTTATGTGCACTGCTAACGCGTATTTCTCAGTTAGTTATTGATCAACCCGATATAAGCTCAATGGAACTAAATCCTATACTTGCCAGCAATGGACAGTTTTTAGTGCTCGATGCCACTATGACACTTAACCGCTATCAAGCTCAGAGCAATCGTAAGCGCTTATCTATTCGTCCCTACCCTATAGAACTTGTTGAAGTGGTAACACTTAAAAATAACACTCAAGCTACGCTCAGACCGATAAAACCGGAAGATGAACAAGCCCATAAAGTATTTGACGAGTCACTTAACAAAGAAGACAGATATAAACGCTTTTTTGGCGAGCTTCCACAGTTTAACCACGATCAACTCGCTAAAATGACGCAAATTGATTACGACCGTGAAATGGCGTTTATTGTGTGCCAACGCTTTGAAGGTAAAACCCGTACACTGGGTGTGTCTCGCGTCATTATGGACCCCGATAACCTGCATGCTGAGTTTGCCATTGTAGTACGCTCAGATTGCCAAGGTTTAGGGCTTGGTCGCATACTAATGAGTGCAGCAATTAACCACTGTAAACGCCAAGGTGTGGAATCGATTGAAGGCATAACCTTACCAGAGAATACAGGGATGATTGAGCTTGCCCGTAAGTTAGGTTTTAAAATTAGTCGCGACTTTGAAGAAGGCAGTATTAACATGGTACTTAAACTTAAATAATGAATGAACCACACACTTTAAGACAAAAAATGGCTTGCCTGTTTGAAGGCACAGGCCAGTACCATCGAGCGGGACATATTCTTGATATTGCACTCATTAGCTTAATAATGATTAACGTTGTAGCCATTGTTATTGAGTCAATCCCAAGTGTGGCAGAGCAGTATTACTACGAATTCTTAGTTTTAGAAATTGTATCGGTCGCTATTTTTGCTATTGAATACTTAGCCAGGCTTTGGGCCTGTGTAGATAAAACACAATATGAAGCAATGGAAGGCTCAAACAGTAAACGCAGATTAAAGTATTTTTTATCACCACTTGCGTTAATCGACTTAATAGCGATTTTACCAAGCTTAATGATGTTTTTATTTCCTCTCGATTTACGTTTTTTACGCGTGCTCCGACTATTAAGGGTATTTAAACTCACTCGCTACTCACGCGCCATGCAGCTACTTTTAAAAGCCTTTAACGATGAAGGTAGTTCATTAATGGCTGCTTTTTTTATAATGGCCGTTGTGCTTATTTTAGCTTCATGCGGAATTTATTTAATTGAGCACGATATACAACCCGATAAATTTGGCTCTATTCCTGCGGCTATGTGGTGGGCAATGGCAACACTAACGACCGTTGGTTATGGCGATGTAGTACCTATAACGCCATTGGGTAAGTTTTTCGGTGGCGTTATCACACTACTGAGCATGGGTATGGTCGCTATTCCTACCGGATTACTGGCATCTAGTTTTTCAGAACAGATACGTAAACGGCGTCAGTTTTTTGAAGACGCAGTGCACGAGTCAATTCAAGATGGTACACTTAATGATACCCAACAAGTACACCTAGAAGAGCTACGCCATAAGTTAGGCTTGAGTAAACTAGAAGCTAATAAGGCCATTAAAACGCAGTTAAATGAGCATAACAGCCATTTGTTTTGCAGACACTGCGGTAAAAGGCCTTAAACAAGTACTGCTATGATTAATTAAATATATCACTCCAATCGCGATTAATAAGCGCGAGTACTTCGGTATTAGGTACCGGTTTACTAAATAAATACCCTTGGAAATGCTTGCACCCTCTCGCCTTTAAAAAAGCAAGTTGGTGCGAGCTTTCTACGCCCTCAGCGACACACTCTTTGCCTAAACTATCTGCAAGCGCGAGTGTTGATTGGATAATGGCCTCATCATCAGAGTCTATGCCTATGTCTTGTACAAAGCTTCTATCTATTTTAAGTACATCAATAGGAAAACGTTTTAAATAAGTAAGCGATGCGTAACCTGTACCAAAATCATCCATGTACAATCTACAACCCAACTTTTTAAGTTGTTCCATGCTGTGCAGCGCTTCTTTTGAATCACGCATTAATATTGATTCGGTTATTTCAAAAACAATTGCCTCAGATGATACACCTGAATTATTTAACGCTTTTTTAATTTCAGGTACGAGTTCTTTAAACTCAAAATCTAGTGCTGATAAGTTAATAGATAAATACAGGTTAGGTGAGGCTTTTCGCCACTCTTTTAACTCCAATAAAGCGCGCGCAAAGGTCTGCAGCATAATTTTTGTAATTAAGCCTATCCCCTCTGCAGCCAGCGAAAACTCTTGAGTTTGTACTAGTTTATTTTCGGGCCAACGCAGCAGCACTTCAAAGCCTTCTGTTTTTTGGCTCTTAGCATTAATAATAGGCTGATAGTAATTACAAAACTCTTCTTCTCGATACGCTCTAGTAAGCTGAGATTCAAGATGCAGCGCTCTTTGAACATGCTGGTTCATCTCTTGCTTATAAAACTGGTAGCGCCCTTCTAAAGAGTCTTTTGCATGATATAACGCTATGCTCGCAGCTTTTAAAAGTGCGGGGCCTTGCTCTGCGTCATCTGGCGATATCGACACACCAATACTTAAATTAACGTTTACAACTTGACCATTAATCGCAATATTTTGATTCACGCAATCCATCAACTTAGTACATATTATAAGTACTTGCTCTATCTGATGAATATCTTCTACTAACACAACAAACTCATCGCCACCAAATCGCGCAACACTATCCGATGGTCGCAAAGAGCACTTTAAGCGCTCAGCAACTTCTTTAATTAGCTCATCAGCCGCTTCGTGCCCTAATGAGTCATTAAAGTATTTAAAACGTTTAATATTGATATGTAACAAAGCCACTTTGCATCCATGCAGTTTTGCTTGTTCAAGGGCGTGTTCAACGCGGTCATTAAATAATGTACGATTTGGCAGCCCAGTTAAGGCATCGTAGTTGGCCAATAGGTGCAGCTCGTTTTCAGCTGATTTTTGTGCGTTTATATCGGTTAAAATAATGACATAACTATTAAGGCGCTGCTCGTTATCGGCCACTGCACTTATTTTCACAAGTACATGACGCGATTCACCATTAGCTAAAACCACACTGTCTTCGCACGAAAAATGCTCCCCAACAGATAGCTTTTGCATAATGCGTAAATAATCAAAACGATTGCTGCGCGATATACCTAAATTTAAAGTCCGGCTAGATAACGACTCAGCGGTGAAGTTAAAGGCGGTTTGCAGTGATTTATTAGAAGCCCGAATATTTAAGTTTTTATCGAGTATAAACACCCAATCACGTGTTTGCTCAAATGCTGCCGTAAATAGTAAAGCGTGTTCTTCAAACACCATCTCACGGGTCATATTTGTATAAGTACCCGCTACTTTTTGTGGAGTTTTATCATCCCACTCAACTACTTTTCCAAAGTCCTTATACCAGCGCCAATAGCCTTTTGCATGGCGCAGGCGGTAGGTACAATTAAAGTAGCCTTTATCGGTAGATAAAAATTCAAGCCACTCTAAGCGAAATAGCTGTTTGTCCTGCGGATGAATTTTAGATAAATATTCATCAAGGCTTACGGTTTCATTTTCGTAGCTTAACTCACTCGCTAAGCGGGGTTGGTAAATGCTTGGGTTGCTCGACTCCCAATCCCAGACACCCGATTCGCTGCCTTCAAGTGCTAATTTTAAACGCGCTTCGCTTTCTTTACTTTCTTTATTTGCTGCCAATAAAATACGCTGAATTTTATTACGGCGCATAACCCACATAGCAACAAAACCAATAAACAGCATGGCGTAAAGCACCATAAAATAAGGTGCACGCCAAAGCGGATACTTTACTTTTATTTTTAAAATAGCAGGCGAGGTATATTCGCCAGTCAGGGGGTCTTTAGCCCAAACTTTTAATTGGTAATTACCTGGATTCAATTTTGGAAACAATACGCGGTTGTTATTTCGAGTATAACTTTTTTGTCCGTTATCGAGTTGATACTCATAAATAATGCGTTCTTGATTACTAAATGCCATAGCCGAAAATGCCACTTCAAGTCCAATATCATCATGGTTTAACACAACCTCGTTAAGAGGCTGTTTTAAATCAAGCGATAGATCTCGTGACATTAAATCAACTCGCGTAATATTTACGTGATCAATAAGTGACTGGTAATTTTGGTTTTCCATTGGGTGAAAATAAGTAAAACCTTTTAAGCTACCATACGCAATATGGCCATCTTTAAGCTGTGCCATGGCGTTACTATTAAACTCAGCAGAGAGTAACCCTTCTGACGTAGAAAATTGTTGAAAATGAAGTGTTTCTGGGTTTAATCGCCAAATGCCTTTATGGCTACTCATCCAGATCATGCCATCATCATCTAGCACCATATCGTAAAGCAGTGTGCCTAATTTATTCTTCTCTAAATCGATTGTATGTACTAATTGATAAGTAGATGCGTCAAGGCCTATCAAGCCAAAATTAGAAAGTGATATCCACAATATATTGTTGTTATCAATTAAATAAGAAAGCACGCTAATGGCTACGTTTTCGTGCTGCTTTGGCACTTTGTAAATCATTTTAAGTGCTAAATCACTTGGGTTTACTTGATATAAAATTCCAGCATTAAAAAATAGTGGCGAGTCTGGCTTATTGCTCAACGCGGGTAAAAAGCCATGAGCTAAAAAGGGTTCAAACTGGTCAAACTGGCCACCCAGACGCGTTATTACTTGAGAATCTATATTGTATATAAATACCCCATGATCTGAGTGCACAAAATATAGATCGCCATTTGGCATGAGTGTAACGCCATGCACTCTACCAGTAATCAGCTCTTGATCAGCAGGGTTATGCACTTTTGGTTCGCTAACTTGATGCGTTACAGGGTCAAAAATAAATAAACCACGGTTTGTATAAAGCCATAAATTATCTTTATAGGGCGTTATTTCATATACGGTAAACTCAGTGGTGAGTAAGTCGACTTTGTAGTCTTTTAAATAAGCTTTACCAATATTTGTTTTTAAATCAACCTCGGTAATACCGTTATGCGTTGCAAGCCAAAGCTTGTCTTTATATTCGGTAATCCCCCAGATAGAGTGATGTGATAAACCATCCCCCCCGAGCAAAGTGCCATCGACATTATTAAAATGATAGCTGTCGTGAGATAAGTAAAACGCTCCATCAGTCTTAGTCGCAACCCATGTACCACCCGATTTATCTTTAGCCATATCAATAATACTGGTATCGGCAAGTGTGTACTTACTTTTGGCTATTCGAGTATTTTTAATCATCTCTTTTGTGTTTAAATCAAATTTAAACAAGCCTTTGTCGGTAGCTAAATCTATTGTTCCGTGTTCGTTTACTATGCTCCAAACATTTAAGTCACTTAGTAATACTTTACTTTTAAAAGGTAAATCTGGGCGTTCAAACATTTTTGATAAGTTACTAATATCAACTTCGTATAAGCCTTGTACCGCCCCTACTAACAACTGTTTATTTTCACCTAATGCGAAAGACTTCACATTATTTTGGTAAATATGTTCAGCTTCACCTTTTAAATGCTGTAGAGGTCTAACTTGCTCGGTGGCAATATCAAATACGTATGCACCATGGCTTGTACCTATAAATATATAACCATTGTAGGCAAACAGCTTTCTCACAAGGGTATTTTTATATTTAGCAGGCAGCTCAAAAATAGTTGTTATTTTTCCGGTTGCGATATCAAGCTTTGCAAAATCGCGGCCTCGCCCAATCCAAAGTGTTTTTTTATCAACGGCCACCATACTAAAAACAGACTGATTGATAATTTCTTCTTCACTGGTCGGTTTTTCTAGAAATTGCTGATATGAATCTGTTACGGGGTCGTATCTAAACAGGCCTGCAAGTAAAGAGGCTATCCAAATGTGCCCTTGAGGGTCTTGGTAAATACGATCGATGATCGCCTCTTCTAACTCACCATTAGGGCCGTTTATTGGAATAACTTGATAGCCATCATAACGATTAAGCCCGGCCTCTGTCGAAAGCCAAAGGTAACCGTTAGTGTCTATAAGCATTGTATTAACGTAGCTTTGTGATAAGCCTTCGCTAGGAGATAAACGTTTTACTTGTGCCCCTACTTGGCAACTTAGAATAGTTATTAAAACTACAAAGCAACTAATGATCCCATTAACGTATTTACTCATGCTTATTCCATATTATTATTTATTATTATGGGTACTCTAGAGCGACTATATTTCGATGTTTGTAAGTATCAAAAAGTACTTGTAAAGCAAGAGTATATGTTAACACCTGGTTAAAACCAATAGCACAATATAAATCAGCTACGTTTTCATATGCGAAGGTCTTTATCTCTCTATTTTGCGACTTTAAGAGTGTTGAAAGCAATTGTTTTGCAACCCCTTTACCGCGATGTTCCAGCGCAACAAACATGGTAGATAAAAATAAAAACTCTGTTTTATCTTGTAACCTACATGCTGCCACTATTTCATTATTATAGTAAGTAACCCATACCTTATCTTGTTTATTAGCACGCCCTCTTACGCTGTGCTTTTTGTAGAATTTATTCACAAGTGGGGTTTTTAGTTCATTTAACACTTCAACTTTATACATTTTTATATCGATATTTAGCTAAGCATTAGCGCTAAATACTGTTCAAATTTTTGTTTCAAAACCATTTGCTCTGCCACTGGGCGGCTGTGGATTGTGTTGTAAACTTGCTCTCTCGTTTTTTTATTACGCTTAATTTGATACGCCCAAAAAGACGCTTCATAATCTAACTGAATTTGATATTTTTCTTCACGTGGTAATAGGCATAAATTAAAACTCACAATACTTCCTCATTCGCTTTTAAGATTATTTGATTCCCCCTCTAAACTGGGCAAGAGGTAATCTCCTTGTTATTATACGCGTCTTATTTTATTTATTTCTGTAGTAATTGGAACTGATAATGAATAGACATTTTAGTATCTTGTTATTATTGGTAAATTTATTTTTTAGTGCCTCTTGTTTTAGTCATCAATACAACCTCACTTTTAATCGTCCGCAAAGTACACCTCAAGCTGATTATGCCCTCGAGCTATTAAAGTTAGCATACGCAGATATCGGTTTTAAAATACATATAATCGATTTTAGTCACCAAAATGCTTTGCTCGCTGCAAATAATGGCGTACTTGATGGGCAGTTAGGAAGAGATGCAAGCGTTGAAGAAAATTACGAAAACTTAATTAGAGTCGATTATGAGCTATTTAAGTTTGACTTAGTATTATATAAAAACTGTTTACCTAACAGTTTAGAACAGCTCGATAGCGTCGCAATTGTTGATGGCTACCCTGTGCAAGAACATTATTTAGCAAGCACACAGTTTGCAGGGAATATTATTAAAGTTAAAAGCATGAATACCCAACTTAATTTGCTTGCTCAGAAAAAAGTACAGGGAGCTTTGATGATTAACTTTATAATGCAAAATAATGAGCTCCCGTCACCTCAAGGCTGTTTTGTAAAAGAAGTATTGAGTACTTATCCGCTTTATCATTATTTAAATAAACGTAATGAAAACTTAGTAGAAAAGCTTAAAATGTCATTAATTAACCTAACTAACAATGGCACTGCGTACGCACTAAGAGCCAAATATGGATTAAGCTTTTAAAAGTCGAACCCTTGCTGCTGCGCCTGCGTGCTTGGCACTGCATTTTGCTGCTTTTTTTGAAGGTAGCGCTTGTAGCGCTGCTGGCACAAACTAAGCACCTTCTTTTTTTGGTCGTTCGATAAGGTATTCCACGAAAAGCGCTCATCCCGACTACGATAACACCCTTTGCAATACCCTCTGTTGTTAACTAAGCAAATACTTTTGCAAGGACTTGGAATATCAAATATTTCAATTTGTTGCATGCATAAGTACCGCCCAGTTGAAAAGGAGATATTAGTATAGCGTTATTTTTGAGCAAAAAAAAAGCAGCAATTTAATTGCTGCTTAGTTTTGTTGAGCTGGGATTATTAATACTCACAGCTATTGGTATTTATCTCTGTTTTACGGTGAAATGGCTTAGCGTACATGGCCAGCACTAACGGTTTTAACTCTTCTGGTACACAGGCTAAACGCTGTTCAAACGTCGCTGTATCTGGAGAGTCTATTACCGCCTCTTTACAGCCACCAGCAATGTAATTACCTGGGTGCAAATAAAACGAATCTACAATTTGCCTATCAATTGTTTTAGCAAGCTCTTCAGCACTATCACATTTAGATTCGATTGGCTGTCCAAATGCTAAATGCACATGCCCTTTAGCTGAACTAAAACCTTCAACAATACTGGCAATATCTTCACCCGCTGACTTAATATATTCACCATGATGCTGTTTATGATAAAGCTCTTTAGCCTTAGCAATTGCACACGGTTCATATTGATAAGAAATAGAAACAGGCACTATTTTTAACTCTTTAATATAATCGCCAAATTCTTTCTTTTGTTTACGTCCATTTAATTGCAACATTTTTAAAAGGGCAGGATCTGTTTGATCAAAACCGTCTTTTGCACGTCCTTCTTTTTGTGCAATCCAAATAGAATTTCCACCGATTAAAGAGTCATAAATATATGACGATAACTGGGTTAATGCTTTTAACATTTCTTTTGGTGCTTTAGCAGAGCGCTTAACAATGAAACTTTTATTTAAACGCATAAGCTCAGTAATGTAAGGTATTTGCAATAAATTATCGCCAATAGCAATACGCACTGTTTTCATTTTATGCTGATATAAACCCCAATTAACTAATGCAGGATCAAGCACTATGTCTCTGTGGTTTGAAATAAATAAATAGGCCTGATTAGCGTCTAACTGATCTAGCCCAGAAAAGGTAACTTTTGATGTGGTGCGCTTCACTAGTTTATCTAAGTATTGCGCCACTTCATTTTGCACATCTTCAACGGTGCTTACTTTGCCCCATTTTTTGCGTAACTGACTTCTTACCATTGGACGTGCAATAAAAGGCACTGCCGATAAAAAGCGCGGTAAATTATACTTTGCTATTACATCAATAAACGCATCATCGTTAATCAAACGTGTAAGCGACGCCGCAACTTCGTCGTCGTTGTATGGGCGTATATCTGCGTATTTATCTTCTAATTCACTCATTACTACATCTACAATGTTAAAAAACGGCACGCTAAAGCGCACCGTTTATGTCTATATCCGATTATAACTCAGCCAATCTAAAATGCGAAATAACCAAAAAAACGATTTTTTATTTTAGCAACTTGCTTTAAAGCCGAGTTTAATTACCTTCTATGACCACAGGCTTGCTTATAAGTGCAAAAAAACTGATCAGTCTAGCAAAATACCATGTTCTCAATCTGCTAGTGGGCAGACCACTACTACATAGCCCTCTAATCATTTGGTAGTAATAGCATTAACAAAGCCTTTCTTTCGTAGTACCTTAAGCCCATATTTTAGATTTTTGTTGGATCGTAAGCCTCTTTTTTACGATTTTAACTCTTTCAGATCCACTTATTTTAGGGCTCATAATGAACATTACTATTCTTGATAACGCAACGTTAGCTAAAACATCTCTTTCGTGTATAGAACAACTTGGTAAATTAACGACTTATGAACTTACCAGCCCAGAGCAAGTTATTGAGCATTGCCAAGGCGCTGATGTATTAATCACTAATAAAGCAGTTTTGAATCGCGATACGATTAGTCAGCTAACACAGCTGAAATTAATTTGCGTAAGTGCAACCGGTACTAATAATGTTGATTTAGAAGCCGCTAAAGAATTTGGTATTGCCGTAACTAATGTAGCTGGCTACTCAACCCCTTCAGTTGTTCAACATACATTTTCTTTAATTACTAACTTACTGGGTAACACCCACCGCTATCAGGCGGATTGCCAGCAAGGCGCATGGCAAAAAAGTGAAATGTTTTGCATACTCGATTACAGCTTTAACGACTTGCAAGGTAAAACATTTGCCATTATAGGCGGCGGTACGCTAGGCAAAGGCGTTGCTAAAGTGGCTGAGGCATTTGGCGCTAATGTTATTGTTGCAGAGCGTAAAGGGGTTAAATGTCGCGATGGTCGTACGCCTTTTGAAGACGTCATTAAAACAGCCGATATAATCAGCGTACACTGCCCGCTTACAGATGAAACACGTGATTTAATCGCACTTAATGAGCTTAAAATGATGAAGCCAAGCGCTATAATTATTAATACAGCACGTGGTGGTATTATTAACGAAGCCGACTTAGCAACAGCGCTTAAGCAAAACCTAATTGCTGGAGCGGGTGTTGATGTACTAACTAAAGAACCTGCTGAAGCTTCAAATCCACTTGCTAATTACACAGGCAATAACTTATTACTTACTCCACATATTGCATGGGCAAGTACTGAATCTATTGTGCGTTTAATTAATGAAGTAAGTTTAAATATTGCGGCATTTAGTAAGGGCGAATCACGCAACCGCTTGGTTTAATCATTTTATTGTAGTAATCAAATAAGCTAAAAAGTGGCTGTTTTTACTAATATATTTAATATTTTATTAGATAAAAACAGCTTAACTCACTTAACAAACTGATTCATAACAACTTATAAATATGGTCTACTCTTTGCTTTAATACAGTTAATAACCAATTAAAAATCTTATTAAGGTAAATAAAAATGAAAAAATCACTTTTAGCAGCCGCTTTAATTGCTCCATTTTTAACAGGCTGTGTTATTGCCGTGTCAGATGGCGAAGCTGAGACTCATTGGGCAGGGAAAAACTCATCAAGCTGGCAAGCACAGCATAAAAATAATCGTGAAGTTATATCGGAGCTAAAAATGGATAGCAGCTACCAGTCTGTTTTAACGCAATTAAAAACGCCTAATTTTACAGAGCTATTAAAAAAAGATGACGATGTATACCAAGTACTTTTTTATGTAACGCATAGCAAGCATTCAGATTCAAAAACAACAAAAGATGAATGTACGCCACTTGTATTTAAAAATGATAAGTTAGTGGGCATTGGTGACACCGCTTTAGGTATGATCACGCAGTAACCAATAAAAAATGTTTGATACAAAAACGCCAATATATGAATATTGGCGTTTTTGTATATTAAGTTTTTAGCGTGCGACTATTCTATCTCGCCCTGCATCTTTAGCGGCATATAAGCCTAAATCGGCCTCTTCTAATAATGCTTGCTCAGCATACACCTTACCACTTTGTGTAGTGGCAATACCTATACTTATAGTGATGTGGTCTGCATTTAATGAAGCTTTATGTTCTATATTCAAAGCATTTACAGCATTGCGTAATTTATTAGCAAACTCCATTGCCTCGTGCTTATCAATTCCTGGTAGCACAGCAGCAAATTCTTCTCCGCCATAACGAGCAATAAAGTCACTGCCACGTTCACATTGAGCTGCAAGTGCTTGCGCAACATTCTTTAAACACTCGTCGCCAGCACGGTGTCCATAGCAATCGTTATAGCGTTTAAAGTGATCTATATCCATTAGTAACACCGATAGCGGTGTGCCACTTCGTTTGCTGCGGCGCCATTCTCGAGATAAGTTTTCATCAAGGTAGCGTCTATTTGGTATCTCAGTTAAGCCATCTATCGAAGCTAGCATTTCTAGCAAATCATTTTTTTGCTTTATGAGGAGTTGGTTGCGCACTCTAACGCGAACAATAGAAGGACTAAATGGCTTGGTTATGTAGTCCATTGCACCGAGCTCTAAACCCTTTGCTTCATCATCATGGCTACGATTGGCTGATATAAATATAATAGGAATAGACTGAGTTATTGGGTTTTCTTTAAGCTCCACAAGTAC
The DNA here is from genome assembly GCF_014164015.1 of Pseudoalteromonas sp. SR41-1. Taxonomy (NCBI): domain Bacteria; kingdom Pseudomonadati; phylum Pseudomonadota; class Gammaproteobacteria; order Alteromonadales; family Pseudoalteromonadaceae; genus Pseudoalteromonas; species Pseudoalteromonas sp. SR41-1. The sequence continues at coordinate 235,740 of NZ_JACJEK010000004.1, read as the reverse complement.
TTGATAGCCGTCAATTCCAGGCATAATTACATCAAGGATTATTAAATCAACTTGCGCTGTTTTTACAAAGGTCAGTGCTTTTTCACCACTTTCAACTAAGAACACGTCGTGCTCTGCTTTAAGTGTTTTTTCAAGTACTAATCTGTTGATTGGATCATCATCCACAATAAGTACTTTAGCTCTTTTCGACATCCCTAACCCCTAGCCCTTTTATAAAAACAATTACCTGTTCTAGCTGTATGATAAGCTCTTGTAGTGTAATCTCAATAGGCTTATTAGTTGTTTTAAGCGTTCTTTCACACAATAAAGCACAATGTGATAATCGTCTAAAACCTAAATTACCTGCAACACCCTTGATACTATGCACTAAACGTACCAAATCATCCTTATTGGTTGTTTCTTCTAGTTGCGATAGCTGGGTTTCACACAAGCTAGCAAACTTATCAATCATCGTATTAAGTAGTTTTTCATCCATACTAAACTGCGTTAAAGCAAATGATTTTTCAAAAAAGCTTGGTTTAACTAAGTTTAAATCAGCAATTGCATCAATAAGTACTTTAGCAACAACCGGTTTAGTTAAATGTTTATTCATGCCGCACTTTAAAGAACGTTCTACATCAGCAGGTTCACAATGAGCCGTTAAAGCAAAAATAGGCAGTTGCTTTGCGTCAAACTGTTGACGAATCAAAGCGGTTGCTTGACAGCCATCTATTTTCGGCATTTGCACATCCATCAATATTAAGTCAGGCTTCAAAACTTGCAATAATTCCATACCAATTGATGCGCTTAAAGCCGTAACAACATTTACGTTTGCTTGGCGCAGAACACTGCTAATTATTTCTAAGTTAAGCTGATTATCATCAATTGCTAATACAAGTAGACCCGATATATCAGCTTTACTTTCAGTTGCACTGTGTACTGCGGCACTTGTATTAACTATAGGCTTTTGCTGAGAGTTCAAACTAAATAGCCTTTGCCCTAATGCCGATGCTTTAACGTGATGCGCAGCTAAGTGCTCGCTTGTCGGTAAATTAAGTGTGTGCTGATGATTAATAATAATTACCGATGTTTCTTTAGCTGATAACGAATCATTAATCGCTTCAACATTTAAAAGTGCAGGTAAGTCAGCTGCATCAATTATTATTTTTTGAGTATTAGAGAGCTTAATTGGGTATTTCAGTACCTCATCTAAATTAATATTAGCAAGTTCGTTATATGCATTTGTCACCTGCTTAAGCTCTTTACTTTGATCAGATAAAATAGCCAATGTATTAGTCGGTAACACTGTGTTTTTAGTGGTATCAACTAAAAAGCTAATACTGAAATAAAATTCGCTGCCGTGGCCTTTTTTACTCTTTAAAGCAATCTCCCCACCCATTAACGATACTGCATGTTTAACAATAGCTAAACCTAGCCCAACCCCTTGGTGTATGCGGGTTGAAGATTCATCACCTTGAGTAAAAGCATCGAATAAGCGACTTTGATCAGCTTCATCTATACCCATGCCAGTATCGATTACTTTAAAGCAAATATGCTGTTGCTCTAGGCTATCGCTTTCAATAAGTTCCATTTTTAAAGTAATGGAACCTGTTTTTGTAAACTTAACGGCATTAGTTAATAAGTTACCTAATATTTGCTGCAAACGTATACTGTCGCATATCAAATCAGGTGCTATTAGCGGGTCAATATCAATAACAAATTCAATACCTTTTCCTTCGCACAATGGAGCCGTTAAGCTTTCACAAATATCCACCAGCTCAACCATGCTAAAAGACGCTTGTTTTAAATCGGTTTGCGAACCTTCAATACGTGCAAAATCAAGCATTCTATTAAGCATTAATAACAAGCTTTGTGCTGCATGCTTAGCTTGATCTGTTTGTTGTAATTGCTTTTGCGTTAAGCCTTGCTCAATTAACATATCAAGCAACCCTAAAACAGCGTTCAAAGGGGTACGTATTTCATGGCTTAAATTGGCTATAAAGCGGCTTTTAGCTAGGGTTGCTCGTTCGGCATCTAGTTTTGATTTAGTTAATGCACTCACATCCTGAATGTGTATAACATAATAAGCTGGATCGCGGTTTTCATCCCAGACAAGCGATACACTTAGTTGCAACCAGCTTGTTAAGCCCCCTTGAGCAAGCGTTAAATGGTATACGCGTTTTTTGTCATCTAGCAATTGCGCTAAAGTGCTTTTTATTTGCTTCCATTGGGAGTCATCAAATAATGCTTTCAACTGCTCCCCAACGAGTACTGGCTGATCAGAAAACTGCTTTCTTGCTGCTTTATTTACTTGCAATATGGTGTGTTCAAGCGAGAGTAAAACCACGCAGTTAGCCGCAAATTCAATTGCACTTCTAAATTTAGATTCAGATGATTTTAAGGCCAATAATGTTTGTTGCTGCTCGGTAATATCGCGACCAATGCCCATGGTTCCTAACAGGTGTTGGTGCTCGTTATAAAAAGGTGCAATAGTAAGTTGATACGATTTTGTATCGGTTTCTATTCGCTGTTCAACACTATTTCTGTTTTGTAATACTTGTTTTTCAAGCGCATTTATTTGCTGATCATTGTCACCTAAATCATCTACATATTTACCAACTAATGCAGTTTGATCTTTACCGATATATGCCTCAAATGCTTTATTGCATCCTAAGAATGAACCATCAATATTTTTAAAGTAAATAAGGTCTGGCACACTGTTTAGCATAGTGTTGAGTAAAGCTAAGTGGCGCTCTTTCGCTTCGTAACTGCGGCTTAGTTTTTCTGATTGCAGCTGAACTTGGTCGTCCAGAGCTTTATTTGCACTTTGTAATGAATCAACTAACTGTTTGTTTTTAGTAAATACACGCTTCACTTTAGAAAACCAAGGTTGCCAGCTCAGTGGTACTTTGTAATTTAGCTGCTCTTCTTGTTGTGTCCCGTTACTCTCAAGGTATGACATTAAGTGAGTCATCGGCTTTATAAAAATGCGCTGACTTAACCAAAAAAACACGCCAAACATAATACTTAAAATTAGCGTTAAAAAAGTAAACTCTAGTAATATCTCATACTTAATTGAGTTTATTAATTGGGGTTTGTGCTCGTAAAATGCTGCGTGAATAGGTAACTCACCCATAGGCTGCATAAAGTAATTACTATCACTAGTTAATACTGTTTTTTGACTCTGATGATCGGCCAAGTCTGGCCAATAATTTTTTAACGCAGTCGCTTGCTCTATTATCTGTTTAGAGCTGGCGATAATTTGATGCGATTGGTTCATAAAAACGTATTCACCACTGTTCGGTGACACCTTTTTTAACCATCCAGAAATTGCTTGAACATCATAAATTAAAATAATGTAATCGGCTGAGCCTGTGCTTCGTTGTCGACCAATAGCAAAATACGAATTGTCATTCACTTTAACAATAGGACTTGAAGTAAGTTTGTTTTGCGCAAATTTTGGCTTAAATTTTCCATTTAAAATTTCAGTAAGCATAAAACTTTGGCTTTTGTTGTGCCTGCTTACATAAGCAAAACCATTATCATCAACATACGCTACAGCAGATAACGACTGCATTAATGCAAGCGTTGTATTAAACGAAGGCCCTAATGTAATAGCCTGCTGCCACTGCATTAATGCCTTAGCAGATAACGCAAACTCACCTTTACCTACAATTTCCGTACTTTGATCAATAAAATGACGATAATAGTAACCATCATATTGATTTATACCTTCGAGCAAATCTTGGTTTATTTTGGGATAAGTCGCTTGCTCGTATAAGTTAAACATGGTGGTAAGTAGATTACTCACCGAGTCCATCCCGTGGGTAACTTGCGCTGAAACATTTGTAAAGTCAGCTTGGCGTTTTTCAACCGTCCGCTCAAGCTTTATATTATATAAGTGCAAGCACAGTAAAAAAGCGACAATCAATGGCACTAACAGCGCAATAAATAATGAACGATAATAATGCTTCAGAGGTAAAAAATTCAATGTACTGCCTGCCATTTGGCTCGAAAATCAATCGATAGACTATCGAGCCAATTTGTTAAGCGCAAGTTATAAATTTTCTTCTGCAAACGACGCTAAGCGACTACGCACAACACCGTTGAGGTTTATTGTTGCGCTGCCTTCAAAGTTTTTAAAGCGCTCTACTATGTACGTCAAGCCTGATGTTACTGGCGTTAAATAGTTACTATCTATTTGCGCCAAGTTACCTGTACAAATTAATTTAGTACCTTCGCCGCAGCGAGTAATAATCGTTTTAAGCTGAGATGCCGTTAAATTTTGGCTCTCATCTAAAATTACCACTGCATTTTGAATGCTACGCCCGCGCATAAAGTTAACCGATTTAAACTGTACATTAGCCTTCTCCATTATGTAATTTCGACTCGATATTGGATTTTCGTCGCCTTTGTGCAATACCTCCAGCGTATCAGTGATAGCTGCAAGCCATGGCGCCATTTTTTCCTCCTCGGTGCCTGGTAAAAAGCCTATAGACTCTGCTATTTCTGGCGTATTACGGGTAACTATTACTTTATCGTAAATACCTTTTTCGATGACCATTTCAAGGGCGCTGGCAAGTGCTAACAAGGTTTTACCACACCCTGCAGGTCCTGTTAAAATAACAAGCTCAATACTTGTATCCAATAGTGCATCTAATGCCATCCCTTGATAAATATTTTTGGGCTTAACGCCCCATGCTTGTTGATGCATTAAACACTCAACACCAATATCTTTGAACGTTATGTGCTCGTCATCGTACGATTTAACACGCGCCGCAAACTGCTCCCCTCCATCAAGTAAATATTCATTACAAAATACATCAGGTATTAAGTTTTTAGGCACATGATGAAACGTATCTCGTCCGTGTTGCTGCGTATTACACTCCCCTACATGATCCCAAAAATCACCTTCAATTTTTTTATAACCACTAGTGAGTAGGCTTATATCGTCAATAAGTTGATCGGTACGGTAATCCTCAACATATTTAAGCCCGGCGCCTTTAGCTTTTAAACGCATGTTTATGTCTTTTGTAACAAGTATTACTTTTGAATCACTGTGCTGCTTTTGTAAGTACACGGCGCAATTGATAATACGATGGTCATTTTCGTTACCTGGCAAACCAGAGATGGAGTCGGCAAATAAATGGTCGTTTACAATAATGAGGGTACCTGCAGAGCTCGCTTTTGCCTTTTTGTTACTCGGCAGCGCCACGCCTTGTAGCATTTGTTCGGGCGTTGCATTTTTAAGTACTTCATCTAATCCACGAATAGCGACGCGCGCATCACGGCTTACGTCGTGTTTTCTGTCTTTTATATGGTCAAGTTCTTCAAGCACCGTCATCGGAATTACAACGTCATGCTCTTGAAAAGACAAATAAGCGAGTGGTTCGTGAAGTAGTACGTTGGTATCTAGCACATACATTTTACTTTCAAGGTTCGAAGCTTTTTCCATAGCACTTTCCTTACGTTTTATGATTTTTATGCTATACCAAAATAACTAAGTAAAACGGGCAAAACTTAAACCTGCAATACTTAATTGCTAAGGCATAATGTAAGTTTAGTCTATTTGTCATAAAAGTCCGTTTTATTACAAACTGTAATTAGTTTTGATTTACCTAAAAAAGAGTCATAAACAAGCTGTTTTAATAGTAATAATTAACACTTACAAAATTAATTAAAAGTGAGCCAAATAGCGCCTTGCAGTGGTGTTAGCTTACAGGTAACATAGCCGCCTTTTTCATCATAGACGAGACATACATGAATTTTTCCTTAGGTCAGCGTTGGATCAGTGATACAGAGTCAGATTTAGGATTAGGCACCGTTGTTGCCATTGAAGGCCGTCAGGTCAGCATATTATTTCCTGCCAGTGGTGAAAACCGTGTTTATTCTAGTGCAGAAGCACCTGTTACCCGTGTGGCATTTAATCCTGGCGATGTGATCAAAAGCGTTGAAGAATGGGAATTAGAAGTAGAGTCTATTGAAGTACAAGGCGAGTTACTTTGTTATCACGGCACCCGTGTTGATAATGGCGAAACAGCCAAGTTAAAAGAGACCTTTTTAGATCATTTTATTAAGTTTAATAAACCACAAGATCGTTTATTTGCAGGCCAAGTAGATCGTTTTGATCGTTACACACTTCGCTACCAAACGTGGTTACATAAATTTGAACGTGAGCAATCGCCTATTAAAGGCTTAATTGGTCAGCGTGCTAATCTTATTCCGCACCAGCTTTATATTGCCCAAGAAGTGGGTAAACGTTTTGCCCCACGCGTACTTTTATCAGATGAAGTAGGCCTTGGTAAAACAATTGAAGCGGGCATGATACTACATCAACAAATTATTAGTGGCCGTGCAAGCCGCGTACTTATTGTGGTGCCTGAAAACTTACAGCACCAATGGTTAGTAGAAATGCTACGCCGCTTTAACTTACGTTTTTCTATTTTTGATGAAGAGCGCTGCGACGAAGCGTTTGCAGATTCTCCAAACGTATTTGATACAGAGCAACTAGTACTTACCAGCCTTGAGTTTTTAACCAAGAAAAAACGTTGGTTTGAACAAGCAACGCTTGCTGATTGGGACCTTTTAGTAATAGATGAAGCCCATCACCTAAGTATCAATAACGGCAAGCCAAGCTCTGAGTACCAACGTATGGCAGAGCTTAGCCAAGATATTCCGGGCCTTATTTTACTTACCGCAACGCCTGATCAACTTGGTCACAGCAGTCACTTTGCGCGTTTACAATTACTCGATCCGGATCGTTTTTACGACTACGACGTGTTTAAAGAAGAAGAAGCAAATTATAAAGACGTAGCGCAAGCTGCAAATCAATTACTGCAAGAGCAAGCTCTGGACGACGCAGCCAAAGCCACGCTAATTGAGCTATTAAAAGAAACCGACATTACTGATATTCTTGAAAAAGCACAGCAAGGTGATTTACCAGCGCGTAAAGAAATACTTAACATGCTACTCGATCGCCACGGCACAGGTCGTATATTATTCAGAAATAGCCGCAGCGGCATTGACGGCTACCCAAGCCGTAAATTACACGCCTACCCAATGGCATTACCAAAGCAGTATAAAACGGCTATGTCGGTTCTTGGTAACATGGGCGGCATTCAAAACCCTGAACTAAGTGCACACCGTGCTCTGTTTCCTGAAAAAATATTTCAAGAATTTGAAGGCGAAAGCGCAAGCTGGGGTTTATTCGATCCACGCGTAGATTGGTTAATCGACACCCTTAAAACACTTAAGCGCGAAAAAGTACTGCTTATATGTGCCAAAGCTGAAACAGCTATCAGCCTTGAGCAAATACTGCGTGAACGTGAAGCAATTAAAGCGTCGGTATTTCACGAAGGCATGTCGATTATTGAGCGTGACCGCGCTGCTGCATTTTTTGCAGACGAGTACGATAATGCACAAATATTACTGTGTTCAGAAATTGGCTCAGAAGGTCGTAATTTCCAGTTCTCGCATCACTTAGTGTTGTTTGATTTACCACTGAACCCAGATTTACTAGAGCAACGTATTGGTCGACTAGACCGTATAGGCCAAACACAAGATGTGAACATTCATGTACCATATTTTGAAAACACCGCTCAAGAAGTACTGCTACGTTGGTATAACGAAGGTCTAGATGCATTCGAATCTACATCAACAACGGGGCAAATGCTTTATAAAGAGTTCCGTGATGACTTACTTGAATATATTTCTGCGCATAACTGCGATGAAGACGAACTCGATCCATTACTTGAGCAAGTAGCACAACAAAATGCGGTACTGCGTAAAAAAATGGAAAGCGGACGAGATCGTTTACTAGAGCTACATTCATCGGGTCAAGGTGCTGCCGACTCGCTTGTGACTGATATCGAAAAACTCGATAACCAGTTTGAATTGCCAAGCTACATGATCAACGTGTTTGACACATTTGGCGTAAGCCAAGAAGATAAAGGCGAAAACACCATCATCTTAAAGCCAACGGAACATATGTTAAATGCATCGTTCCCATCGCTTAAAGAAGACGGTATGACGGTTACCTTTGATCGCGACACTGCACTTTCGCAAGAAGATGTACACTTTATCAGCTGGGATCACCCTATGGTGCAAGGCACCATGGATATGATTTGTGACGACGACTTTGGTAGCGCATCAGTAGCATTACTTAAAAACAAAAAGTTACCGCCTGGTACCTTTTTTGTTGAGCTTATTTTTGTTGCAGAAGCAATGGCACCAAAAGTATTACAAGTTGGTCGCTTTTTACCGCCTACACCAATTCGTATATTGCTCGATAAAGCAGGTAATAACCTAGGTGAAAACGTGGCATTTGAAGGCTTTAATCAGCAGTTATCAGCCGTAGGCCGCCAAACAGCAAGTAAGCTTGCAGGTGCACTACAAAGCGCTGTTCACCCAATGATCACTACCGCTAAAGATATGGCACAAGAAAAACTTGAAGTTATTCGCGCAGCGTCACTTGCTAAAATGCAAACATCACTCAGTGAAGAGCAAGAGCGACTTGTTGCCCTGAAGCAAATTAATCCGAATATTCGCCAAGAAGAAATTACCTTCTACGATAAGCAACGTAACGACCTAACTACGTATATTGAAAAAACGCAGTTACAACTTGATGCAATTCGCTTAATAGTGGTTTCACACTAAATATTTAGTTTTTAGTCTTTTGAGCCGACTCCAGAGTAAATTTAGAGTCGGCTATTAAGCTTAATTGATATAAATAGCTGTACCTTTTTAAACTTCATTTAAAAACCACGTGTTCTTATTTTACTATGAGCCACTTCTACCCTCTCTAGCTATATATTAAGCCCTTTGTTGAACTGTTGATTTTGCCCAACATAACCATATCTAAAAACTCAAGCTGCACTCTATACAACTATTCTGTGAGATAGTTGATAGGTTTATTTTCCCTTGCATAAAGTTGTTTTTTTGTTAACCTACTCGCCTTCCATTTTAGTCTTTTTGAGGTGTTTATGGCGTTTCTATCTCGTTCGATATTGGCGTTATCCATGGCGCTCTCAAGCACTAGTGTCTTTGCTCAAGCCCAATGCGATGTTGAATTACGTCATGGTTTAATTATTACTGACGATGCAATTCGCATATTAGATAAAGGCCAAACTCGTGTCCAAATTAATAACAATAACCAACTGTTTATTCGCGGTTATTGGGTTGATTTAAGCGATGACGAAAGCAAAGTACTCGAACAGTTTAGTAATGGTATTCGCCACACAGTCCCCGAATTAGTAAACCTTGCTACCGATGGTGTTAACTTAGGTTTAAGCGCTATTGAACACGTAGTTGAAGGTATGTCAGACAAAGAACCTGAAGTACTTAAAACACAATTGCAGTATGTAGAGCGCGCGCTAATGGATAAGTTTAAGCGCGGAGATGACTTCTTTTTTATAGCCCCTCAATCACTTTCGCAAATAGATGATTTTTTCACTAAAGAGATCAGCCAGCAAATTCACTCTGCTGTTCATGGATCGTTAGGTGCTATTTTGGTATCACTTGGAGATGCGTTTAAATCGCGTGAAGGTAATATAGAAGATCGCATTAACGACATGGGGCAACGCATGGATATTATCTCAAGAGAAATTGATAAGTCGCTACAAAAAAAGGCGCATCAATTAGAGCTTAAGGCTTCTGAGTATTGCGAATGTTTAAATGCACTCGATGTAACCGAGTCTCGCTTACAGGCAATAGTACCTGGTATGGCCGATTACGATTTAGTGCAAATAAAATCTTAGAGTACGTATTCGTTTTTAGAATAAAATAACACCGAGTATAAATATACTCGGTGTTTTGCTTTATGATTGATTGAATGATTGATTAAAACTAAGCGCTTCTACTTTTTATTCTAAATTGGTGAGCCCGGTGGGATTGGCAGCACTTTAAAGTTGTTTGGCCATTGCCCTTTAATTAAAAACTGATTTACTTGCTCAGCTAAATATTGCTTAAACGCACTCTCGCCAGTACTTGTATGGCTCAGCATTGAGTTTTGGTTAAAGTCTTCACTTAACTTAACTAAGTAGTAACGTAGCTGCGCCTGTACTTCAGGGCTTGCACTATCGCTTGCTACTAAATCAGCCATGGCTTTTGCAGTTAAAAATTGCACGCGCTGAGTGATTTTACCTGTCATCGTATTAGGTGATGACGCGTTAAACACTTGGCCATATAGCTCCTCAAGTAACTCATCTAAACTATAAAAGTCATTACTACGTGCTTGCTGCTGCGCTAGGCGGTTTAAACGCTGTGCGTTTAATAAAAGCGACAAGCTGTGCTGCACTGCAACCTCGGGTAATGCCATTGCATCGAGCGTTAACCCTGTGCGCCCTACTATGCTCTCGCGCGACTTAGACTCGCCATACGCTTTTGGCGGAATTAGTGATAGTACCGATTCAGGAAGTAATAAGTTACTTGGCTTAAGCGTTGCAAAAATAGCGTTTACCGCTTCTTGCTGTGTTTTTTTATTAACGACTTGTGCGCCTTTTACGGGTGAATCACCACGTGTTTCGTATTCGTAATCAACACCGGCTATAAGTTTCACTGCAGCCTCAACCTGAAAACGGTGAAACAGATAAAGCGGAACTAGTTTTTCCTCTAATTGCGATAATGAGTCGCCCGTTTTAATATTATTAATACCAAACTGCGAAAGCGCTTTTTTACGTACGTCGAGTACTCGTAAAAGCTCCTGAGAAGGATTAGTGCCGTTATCCCATAGATGAGCTGTTGGATGTGCGCCACCTTTAGCACGAGCATCACTATCTGATATAAACTCAAGGCCTTTAGTTTTGTTCTCCTTTAAAATAGCAGCAAGTTCTGCGCTTTCATCTTGGTTAGTGAAATCGCTATAGCCATATTTAATTACTTGGGTATCCCACACGCCCATGCCTGTTGCATAGCCGCGCGTTACATCAAGCTTACCTTGTTCATTAAAACTAAGTAGCGGATGTGGGTAATCCATTACAGAAGCTCTATCACCTACCGATGCCGCAAAGTTATGAGCAATACCTAACGTGTGACCAATTTCATGCGCGCTTAATTGGCGAATCCGATCAAGCGCCATTGCTTGCAAGTTTTTAGCAACTTCATTGCCTTTTAAATAAGGAGCAGCGAGTGCTTCAGCTATTAAAATATCTTGGCGAACACGCAATGAGCCAAGTGTTACATGCCCTTTAAGTATTTCACCTGTACGCGGGTCAATTACAGAACTACCGTATGACCAACCACGCGTTGCACGGTGTACCCATTGAATGACGTTGTAACGAATATCCATAGGGTCGGCGCTACTTGGCAGCACTTTTACTATAAATGCATTTTTATATCCTGCAGCAGTAAATGCGTCGTTCCACCATTTCCCACCTTCAAGCAAAGCGCTTTTAACGGGCTCTGGTACGCCAGGATCAAGGTAATAAACAATTGGTTTAACAGGTTCACTAATAGGTAAACTTGAGTCTTTTTTAGTTAAACGATGGCGCGGTATATAACGCACGTACATAGAGTCACCAAGCGGCGCTGCGTAATCTTTATGTTCTATACTCCAAAAACCTGATTGCGGATTAAACTTACGAGGTGTGTAGTTATCATCTGGTAATTGAATAAGTGAATGATGCATATGAACAGTAAGCGCATAAGGGTCGACACTTACTTGGCGAACAAATTCACCTGGTTTTGTGCCCTTAAATGTAAGTACGGCTTCAAGCTCGGTGTTTTTTACAAATGCTTTTGAGCGATTCATATAAACGGCGCTACGTGATTCATCAAGGCTAAAGTTCCCTTGCTTACGTGCAGCAAGCTTGCGACTTACGCCATGTACATCACTTAATAAATAAGGCGTATAATCAATAAGTGCTGTGGCTTTATCCTCTGCAACCACTTTAAAACCAGCAAGTATACTTGATGCAAACGCTTCTTTAATACTTTGCTGTTCGGCCTTGTTACTTGTGTTAGCACGATAGTAAGTATTTACAGCCCGCAGCATTACTTTGTCGCCAAAACGCTCAAACTGCACAAGGTGAGTATTACCAAGCTGACCTCTATCAAGGCCTATATCGTTAGAGCCGATACCGTAAGGCAAGCTTTGCTGCAGTAAAAATTGTTGTTCAAACTTATCAACTTTTAAATATACTTTTCCGTTTTGGGTATCGTAAAAAAACGAATAATAGCCCGGAAAATGATTCATTTGCGTAGTAAATTCATCAATTGACTTAATTGCTGCGTGCGCTTGAGTTATGATAGAGCACAGCACAGTAAAGAATATGTAACTTAGTAGTGGTATTTTTTTCATAATCTTATCTTTGTTATTTGTGTTTTAAGTACGATTAGGTGGTCCCATTATAGGGTGCTATTTAAACAATACAGTTATTTAAGACGAATTTCAGCGCTCTAAGCTAATCTCTCTCACATTATGATTGGTTTTAACACGTTATCAGGAAAATAGAATGCGTAGACTCCCTCCAGTATTACTTGAAGATGGTTGTTCAAGAGAACTTTTATCATTAATTCGAACAATTTTAGCAGCATGTAAAGAAATTTCGTTTCGCGTTGGTCAAGGCGCGCTTTCTGGCGTATTAGGCTCAACCCTTGATGAAAACATTCAAGGTGAAACTCAAAAAAAGCTCGATGTATTATCTAATCAGTTGTTAAAAGATATTTTACTGGAATCAGGTACGGTTAAAGCAATCGCCTCTGAAGAAGAAGACTACACAGTAGCAGGTAACCCAGACGCTAAATTTATAGTAGCATTTGACCCACTCGATGGCTCGTCAAATACGGACATTAACTCACTTGTGGGTACTATATTTTCTATTATGGAAGCGCCTGAAGGTTCTGACGCTGCTGATCAAAGCATATTTATGCAGCCCGGCCATAAGCAAGTTGCTGCAGGTTACGTACTTTACGGGCCATCAACAATGCTTGCGCTGACTACAGGTAAAGGCACGCGCATGTTTACTCTTGATAAAACACAAGGCAGCTTTTTACTTACACAAGATTTTGCCGAAATCCCTGCTGATACAAACGAATTTGCCATTAATACGTCTAACCAACGCCATTGGCAGCCAGCTATGCAAAACTATATCAATGATTTGCTAGCAGGCGATACAGGCCCGCGCGCTAAAAACTTTAATATGCGCTGGATTGCAGCAATGGTGGGCGATGTACATCGCGTGCTTAGCCGTGGCGGTTTATTTACTTACCCTACCGACACCAAAGATCCTAAAAAGCCAAATAAATTACGCCTACTTTATGAAGCAAACCCAATGGCTATGTTAGTAGAGCAAGCTGGCGGTATCGCATCAACCGGTACCGAGCGTATTATGGATATTCAGCCTGATGCAATCCACCAGCGAGTAGCCGTTATTTTAGGTTCTAAAAACGAAGTAGAAACGTGCTTGGGATATCATAAATAATCGCTTAAAACGGTTGTCCTCAATTTAAAAAACCGCATTCAATTGAAGTGCGGTTTTTTTTAGGTGAGGTTTTACACCTCGCTTTTTAAACAAATCAAACTTTTACTAACGCAACTATTTGAGCAAGCTTTTGATGATTAAGCTCTCCCATTTGCTCGCTATTACTGAGCGCATAAATAAAACCTTCATGCTCAGTACAATCAATGTCATCTCGCGATTCAATTACGTTTGCCCAAAGCTCCAAATCATCTAAGTCTATTTCGTTACTTAAACAGCGTTTAAGCACATCAATTAAAACCTCGGTTGAGAGAGTATAGTGAGCTTTATTGCTATCAGCAGGGCTTGAAACGATAACCGATATAGCTTCGTCCCTTTGCTCTCCAAATGTAATAAATTCAGCTAATGCTTTTTGTGTATTCATAATATTTGTTATTCTTGGCTCACTGTTACTAAAAAGAATTATAATGACTCAACTTAACTGTACTCAATGCCACAGTACTCTAACGTGTAATGTAGACGATATATCAGCGTGTTGGTGCAATGAGCTGCCGGCTATTTTACCGCTTGATATCACAGCAACAAGTTGTTTATGCCGCAAGTGCACGCTTAATAAAATAAATACTTTTTTAGAGGGTGTTTATACACAACCTATTAAAACCCAAATAGACTTTGCAAAGCAATATAGAGGTAACGACAATTTAATTGAAGGGCTCGACTACACCATGCAAAGTGGTTACATGGTATTTAGTAAGTGGTTCTTTTTAAAGCGTGGTTCGTGCTGCAAAAATGGTTGTAAAAACTGCCCTTATGGTTTTAAAAAGTAAAAGCTATTTAATACAACTACGAGCAAACATTGATTTTTATCTTCTCATTTTCTTCTCTTTCACTTCTCCTTGTGAGTAATATTTTTAAATGCAATTATTCACAAAGAGGTTTAGAGGCGCTGCGCTTTTAGAGTAAGTGATTGTATAAAAATAGTATTCAAATACGAGTAAGCACTGGTTTTTACCTT